>JBIPLZ010000098.1:0-7558 GCA_044369395.1 Flavobacteriales bacterium
AAAAACCCCCTGTCTGGAATATCCGGGCAGGGGGTTTTTTATTTTAAATTAGATTAATCAAACATCTCACATCAAATCCTTCCCAATATCGCGGCGGTAATAAATGCCATCATAGCATATCATATTGATGTTTTGATACGAATTGTTTACTGACTGTTGCAAGGTTGGAGCAAGAGAAGTAAATGCAAGTACACGACCTCCATTTGTTAAAACGACCGTTTCAGATTGACTCGTTCCAGCATGAAAAACCAGTTCCGAAGAAAGTAAATCGAGCCCGTGAATGGATTTTCCTTTTTCGTAATTGCCCGGATAACCTCCCGAAACGGTAACAACAGTTGCTGCTATTAGCGGATTGATTTTTAATTCTATCTCATGGAGGCGCATTTCGGCAGTTGCTTGAAATAATTCAAGGATATCGTTTTCAATGCGTGGAATAACAACTTCTGTTTCTGGATCTCCCAAACGGCAATTGTACTCAACCACCATCGGCTCTCCTTCCATATTCATGATGCCGATAAAAATAAACCCTTTGTAAACAATGCCTTCTGCTTTCAGGCCTTGCATGGTCGGTTCAATAATGCGAGTTCTGATTTTATCCATAAACTCCGGTGTACAAAATGGAACGGGTGAAACGGCTCCCATTCCGCCGGTATTGAGTCCTGTATCGGCTTCACCAATGCGCTTGTAATCTTTGGCTTCGGGTAGAACGAGGTAATTTTCCGAATCGCTGAGCACAAATACCGAGCATTCAATTCCCTGCATAAATTCTTCAATCACCACCACATTTCCGGCATTCCCAAATTTACCTCCCAACATTTCCTCCAACTCTGTTTTAGCGTTTTCGAGATTTGGTGCAATGATAACGCCCTTCCCAGCTGCTAATCCGGAAGCTTTTAATACAAAAGGCGCCTTCATTGTATGAAGAAAATCCTTGCCTTCTTCCAAGGTAGCCGGGGTAAAACTTTTATAACGTGCCGTTGGTATTCCATGACGCATCATAAATGCTTTCGAGAAATCTTTGCTTCCTTCCAATTGTGCTCCCGCAGCGTCAGGGCCAATTACGGGAATATGACTCAGCATTGCATTAGCAGCAAATGCATCCACAATACCCAATGTAAGTGGTTCTTCGGGACCAACCACCACCATATCAATTTGGTTGGCTGCGGCAAAATCCATCACATCATCAACTGAATTGATATTGATTTGGATATTTTTTCCTAGAGAGTCCGTTCCGGCATTTCCGGGTGCAATAAAAAGTTGGCTGAGTTTTGGACTTTGGGCTATTTTCCATGCCAAGGCATGTTCACGACCACCTGAACCAAGAAGAAGGATTTTCATGCTTCAAAAGTCCGAGATTTTTCCCGTAAAACGAAAATTAAAAAAAATCTAATGGATAATCTTCAAGAACATTTCTGCAATGTAGAGATCAGGGAAGGAAGAAATCATAAAAAATATTCGCCCTATCGCGAATTACTCTTTGAGCAATTTCATAACAGAGATTCGTCCATCTGGAAACTGAACGCGGATTTGGTATAATCCAGCAGTTAAATGTGTTACATTCATCGTGGAATCAGTTCCTGTCATTATATTTCTGCCACTCATATCAAAAAGCTGCCAATTGGAAATGGGGTCAAAGCTATTTATCTGCACCATTCCACTTGAAGGATTGGGGTAAAGCGTCAACTTTTCATCTTTAGCTATTTTTGAGTGACTTTCTGCTACTGAAGTTATAAATCCGCCCAAGCCTCTGCGAATAATGGCCTGGTTTTGTCCTACAATCCAAATGGCGGAGGTGTCGAGGGCATGAACACCCCAGCCAGCGTAAGCATATGGAAAAGTAAGATCACTCCAAGTCTGGCCGCGGTTAGAGGTAAAACTCACATCGCACGTGGCATTTGTAAAACTTCCCACGGCAAAGCAGGTACTATCGTTGAGGCAGAAAAAGTCGAATGGTGTTTGCAAACAGGTTGCGCCAGCTGCTTCGAAAGTGCTGCCGTTTGTTGTGCGAAAAACATCGCCTTCGCTATTGATGAGGTAACCGGTATTGTCGTTCAAAAACGAAATCTGGCGTGGACTACCGACTCCGTTGCCGCTTAACTGACTAAAGCTCGTTCCACCATTGGTGGTTTTGCGAATTACGCTGAATTCATCAATAACGTACCCTACATTAGCCGAAGGAAAATGGAGTTCTATCAGGTTTTGGCTTGCTCCACTGATAGGAATGGCACTGAAACTCGTTCCGCCATTTGAGGTTTTCCAAAGTTTACCCGTATTTCCGCAGACATAGCCCACCGACGAGGTAGGAAAATGCATGGCATTGAGCGGTCCGCTTACATCGAGAGTTTGGGTGGTGAATGTTGAACCGCCATTGCTCGTGGAGACGATTTGTCCATCGTCGTTGCAAACCAAAACTTTTGATGCGCTGAGAACGGCCATATCGGTTATATAATCGAAGTATGGAGCGGCTGTTTGTAATTGCCATGATTCGCCACCATTAGAGGTTTTAAGGATTTTTCCTTCATCGCCGCCAACCCAACCTTGGGTATTATTTAGCATGCGGACCCTTCGGAAAGTTGAAATTCCCGCTTGTGGATTGGCTTCTGTAAAACTAGCCCCGTAATTGTTTCCAATTTTGACACCTCCGGTAAGGTTGGTAACCACAGCATGTCCATCTTCTGAAAGTGCACCTCCGCGTAAATTTCCCGTATAAAATGTTGAGGACCATGTTGTTCCTCCATTAATTGTTCTGTATATGTAACCGCCTGCAACGGCCATTCCGCGCAAGGAATCGGCAAAGTCGAAAGAACGGATATATTCCGAAAGTTGAGGGTAGCTTTGCTGACTCCAATTTTCACCAGCATTGGTTGTTCGAAAAATGGCATTGCCAAATGCACCCGCAAAGCCCAAGGTATCGTTCAGAAAATGCATAGCGTAACAGTTGGTGAAATAGTAGCCAAAGTTTTGATTCCATGTTAAACCACCATTTGTAGTTTTATACATTCCAAATGTGGAGCTTCGGCCTGCAAACCCTGTATCGGGACTAATAAACCATACGCTTTGGAGGCTACCATTTATGGACGAATTGGAAACATCGGCCCAAGTATTTCCAGCATCTTCGGTTCGCAGCACCTTGCCAATATTTCCAACGATGTAACCAATACTGTCTGTTGGAAACTGCATATCGTTTGCGCTAACAGAATTGTTTGAATAAGTTAGATTCCAGGTTGCCCCGCCGTTAATGGTTCGATAAAGCTCCAGTCCGGAGTTGTCGAAACTGCCCGCAACCAAAATATCATCTGAATTGCGAACCCAGATGGCTTTGAAGTTTTTCAGAGTTTGCTGCTGTTTCATTGACCAGGTTTGACCATTGTCGTAACTCATGAGCATCATACCCTGATCGCCAACTGCAATAAAGGTTTGGCCAGAAACATGTTTCACTTCGTTGAGACTATGCCCAGCATATTGCGGATACTGCCAGGTAAAATCTGTGAAGTTTTGTGCATTGGCCTTGAAAACAAAGCATAACGCTATGAGAAGAAGATGTTTCATACTATAAATTCAGTGATTTTTCCCGTAATACGAAAATTAAAAAATCTAATGGATATGTTTCAAGAACATTTCCGCAACGCGAAGATCGATGGGGCGAGTAATCTTGATGTTCTCTTCGTTCCCTTGAACAAGCGTAATTTTAAAATCGGCAGATTCAGCAACCGAGGCATCGTCGGTAAAATCTGGTCGGAATTCTTGCTTGTATGCTTCAATGATTTTCTCTGACTGAAAACACTGTGGCGTTTGAACCGTTCTCAATGCATCGCGAAGAAGCGCCTCATTGCCTCCATCAGTATGAATAACCCGCATCGATTCGGTAGGTTGTAAAACAGGAACAGCAGCTCCATGGAGCAAAGCTGCTTCAAAGGTTTTTAGTATGGTAGATGAACTTACCAAGGGACGAACAGCGTCATGAATACCAACAAGACCAGAATTCACCAACTCCAATCCATTTTTAACAGAGTGAAAACGCGTTTCACCTCCCAATGCAATTTGATGGGGAATATCAAATTTGAATTGAGCTAGTAATTCATTCCAATAAGCAAGATGCTCACTAGGAAGAACTAGCACGATAGAGGCATCAGGTAAAGTTTCATTGAATCGATTGATAGTGTGCATCAAAACCGGCAAACCATCAAGCAATAAAAATTGTTTGGGAATGGAAGTCTGCATTCGCTGACCACTTCCTCCCGCCACGATAATAACGTGGTGCTTAGTCATTAGATTATAAGCATCGCATCGCCATAAGTAAAGAAGCGGTAATTTTCTTTAATCGCTTCTTTGTATGCATCCATTAAAAAATCATGTCCAGCAAAAGCAGAAACCATAATTAATAAGGTGCTCATTGGCATATGGAAATTGGTAATTAGAGCATCAGCCACACGGAAATCGTAAGGAGGAAAGATGAACTTATTGGTCCAGCCACTGTATTCTTTCAAAAATCCTTCGGTCGAAACGGAACTTTCGATAGCACGCATGGTGGTGGTTCCAACAGCAACAATTTTGTGTTTTTCAGCTTTCGATTTATTCACAATTGCAGCAGCTTCAGGAGTGATATACATCTCTTCGCTGTCCATTTTGTGCTTACTTAAATCTTCTACCTCAACATTACGGAAACTTCCCAAACCAACATGAAGTGTCACTTCCGAGAAGTTTATTCCTTTCAATTCCATGCGTTTCATTAACTCACGGCTAAAATGCAAACCTGCTGTTGGAGCAGCAACGGCTCCTTCGTTTTTCGCAAAAACTGTTTGAAAACGATGAACATCTTCTTCATCCGGCTCGCGGTTGATGAATTTAGGGATGGGTGTTTCTCCCAAGGAATATAATACTCTTTTAAATTCTTCGTGTGGTCCATCAAACAAGAAACGCAAAGTGCGGCCGCGTGATGTGGTATTATCAATTACTTCAGCAACAAGCGAATCATCTTCTCCGAAATACAATTTATTTCCGATGCGAATTTTACGAGCAGGATCAACTAAAACATCCCAAAGACGACTTTCGGCATTTAATTCGCGAAGTAAAAACACTTCAATTTTCGCTCCTGTTTTTTCTTTATTTCCGTACATGCGAGCAGGAAATACGCGTGTATTGTTGATGATAAACGTATCGCCATCGTCAAAATATTCAAGTACATCACGGAACATACGGTGTTCAATCGTTTTTGTTTTGCGATTCAATACCATTAAACGAGATTCGTCGCGGTTTTCGGTTGGACGTTCCGCAATTAGTTCCGGGGGCAATTTGAATTTAAACTGAGATAACTTCATACGATTGGCAAAATAAAAATAAGTGTGCAAAGGTATAAAAAACTGCTTCTGTTCGACTTCCTTTTTTAAGAGATTCCATTATCCTGGATTCCAGGTTTGCGTTTAATTAATAATGAGTTGTTTACGAATACAATTCTCATCCATTTGTATCGTTTCAATTGGTATTCCACCATGGTTCGTTTATAAGTAATTGCTTTCAGAAATGAACATGGAATGCCCTTTCGGATATTTGTAGTATGAGCAAAAGATTTTTATCCATCCTTTTTATTGGATTTGTGTGGAGCTCACTTTCCGCGCAAAAACAAAGCAGCACATCCGACTATATTCAACAATATAAAGACATTGCCATTCGTGAAATGCAGCAGTATCAAATTCCCGCTTCCATAAAAATGGCACAAGGGATTTTGGAGTCTTCATCGGGAAACAGCAAATTGGCCAAAGAGGCTCGAAACCATTTTGGAATAAAATGCAAGAAATCGTGGACCGGACCAACATTTATTCAAGACGATGATGCCAAAGATGAGTGTTTCAGGAAATATGAGACCGCACTCGATTCGTACGAAGACCATTCACAATTCCTCAAAACGAATCCTCGATACGGAGAACTTTTCAATCTTGATATTAGCGATTACAAAGGCTGGGCTCACGGTTTAAAAAAATGCGGGTATGCTACCAATCCGCAGTATGCGCAATTGCTAATCAGAACCATTGAAGAACATAAACTTTACGAGCTCGATAAAGGTGGTGACATTGTCGCTGAGAAGCCAAAAGAAAAAAACAAGACCATCTCAACTCAACCTCGAACTCCTCGAAGTAAGTCAAACAATACTGACTTACCCGATTTTGAACTTAAGCAACAAGGTGGTCGGTCGGTGATGGTGCGCAACCGAGTTCAATACATCGTTGTAAAACAAGGCGACTCCTTCGAAAAACTGAGTAAAGAACTAGAACTCATGAGTTGGCAATTGCCCAAATACAATGACCTTTCATCGTCGAGCAAACTTCAAGCGGGCGACATTCTTTATATTCAACCCAAACGAAGAAAAGCAACTGCAAGCGAGCATGTTGTTAAATCGGGCGAAAGCATGCGATCGATTTCACAAACAAACGCAATCAAACTTAGTCGCTTGTATAAACTCAATCAGATAGAAGAAGGAAACGAACCACGCGAAGGTCAAAAGTTGAAACTACGCTAGTTGGGGCGCCTAAACCGCGCTTTTCGCCTCTACTGCTTTTTCGTCTGCGGCTCAAAACCGGTAATGGCTTCAATCGCTGGCGCAACATCTTAGTTTATTGATAAATTTCGCTTCGCAAATATCGGAAAATCGCTATATGAAAAGAACCTCAACTCCACAGTCGGTTCTCCGAATAATCATATCAAATAATAGATAAATAACCTTGCAAATTGGAAATGCAACTTCCAATTTGCAAGGTTATTTCATAAATTAAATTATGATATCTATTTGTTAATCAATAGAATCAATAATAGTATTGTCAACTTCGCTTGCAACAGTAACTTTCAGCTTGGGTTCAATTTCCATAGCGCGCTTTATAGCCGTAACGGCTTCTTTATTTCTTGCCCAGGCGCGGCGCGCAATGCCGTTGTTTACATCCCAATGCAACATCGATTTTATACGGCGATCGCTATCTTCCGAACCATCTATCACCATTCCGAACCCGCCATTGATTACTTCGCCCCAACCAACTCCGCCACCGTTGTGAAGTGAAATCCAGGTGGCACCACGAAATGCATCACCCGCAAAATTCTGAACAGCCATGTCAGCGGTAAAACGGCTTCCGTCGTATATGTTAGACGTTTCACGATATGGCGAATCGGTTCCTGAAACGTCGTGATGATCGCGGCCTAAAACAATCGCAGCTTTGATTTCTCCTTTGGCGATGGCTTCATTGAAACGCTGTGCTATTTTAATTCGGCCTTCTGAATCTGCATACAAAATGCGGGCTTGAGAACCTACCACCAACTGGTTTTTCTTTGCAGCACGAATCCAATTGAGGTTGTCTTGAATTTGTCCGCGAATATCTGCAGGAGCATCAATTAGCAATTCTTCCAGAACTTCAGCTGCTAATCGATCTGTTGTATCTAAATCGGTCGAATCGCCCGAACAGCAGACCCATCGAAATGGACCAAATCCATAATCGAAGCACATCGGTCCGAGAATATCCTGAACATATGAAGGATATCGGAATTCCGCAGTTTTTCCTTTAATATCGGCACCTGC
>JBIPLZ010000099.1:0-7529 GCA_044369395.1 Flavobacteriales bacterium
TACGCAGGAAATAATCATGATTGTTGGACTTTGCACGGCGCTCTTCGCTGCAAGTATCGGTCTTAAACAAAACGATATCAAAAAGGTACTCGCCTATTCTACCGTTTCTCAGTTAGGTTATATGTTTTTTGCCTTGGGATTGGGTGCATATTCGGCTGCCTATTTCCATCTTTTTACCCATGCGTTTTTTAAAGCATTGCTTTTCCTTGGATCAGGTTCGGTAATTCATGCAATGGGCGGCGAACAAGACATTCGTAAAATGGGCGGTTTGAAAAAAGCATTGCCTATTACACACGCAACCTTCCTAATTGGCACCGTTGCCATTGCCGGAATTCCTCCATTAGCAGGGTTCTTTTCTAAAGATCAAATCCTAGCTTCTGCATTTGCACACAATCCGATTCTTTGGATTTTAGGTGTTGCCGGAGCTTTAATGACTGCATTTTACATGTTCCGTTTGTATTACCTCACCTTCTTTGGAAGTTTTAGAGGAACTCACGAACAAGAACATCATTTGCATGAGTCTCCAATGACCATGACCATTCCGTTAATTGTGTTAGCTGTTTGTTCAATTGTTGCGGGTTTTGTAAATATCCCAGAAGTGCTAGGAGGCAATCATTGGCTCGATCGTTTCTTCGAACCTATTTTGGCTGGATCCAATTTGATTATGGAAGAATTTCCACATAATCATCTTTCTCACACCTTAGAAATGATTTTGATGGCTGCTTCTGTTTCTGCTGTTCTGGTTGTTATTGCATATGCTTGGATTCGTTACAAAAAGAACGGACACTTGCCTGCAAACGAAGGCGAGTCTATTTCGTTTATTGAGAAGCTTCTTGCAAATAAATATTACATCGACGAGTTGTATGATACAATTATTTCAAAACCCATTCTTTCCGCATCTAAGGGGATTTTCCGTTACCTTGAAGCGAATTTCATTGATCGGATTGTGAATGGAGTTGGTCAAGTGGTTGTTCTTGGTTCTCGAACTGCCCGTTTTCTTCAAACCGGTAATGTTGGATTTTACATTTTCGCTATGATAATCGGTATATTGGTTATTCTGGCGGCTAACATCATTCTAAACTGAGTATGATAACAGCTGCTCTCATCGCATTTCCGTTTCTCGCTGCACTTTTGTTGTTTTTGCTTCCTGCATCAATGGCTAAAAAAGGAGCGCTTGCTATTACATTAGTTCAAGCCGTCTTTACCGCTTACGTTATTTTTCTATTTGATATAAACGAGCACCGCAGTTTGCTTTCAAACATGCAGTTTATTCTTTCCGAGAATTGGATTCATTCCATGGGAATTCGCTTTTTTGTAGGATTGGATGGATTAAGTATGCTGATGGTTATTCTAACGAATTTCCTTTTGCCCTTCATTGTATTAACCACTTGGAATAAAGAGTTCAAGAATCCGCGTTTGTTTTATTTCTTAATGCTTATGATGCAAAGCGCCTTGGTGGGTGTTTTTGTTTCTTTAGATGCTTTTCTGTATTACATTTTCTGGGAATTGGCATTAATTCCAATCTATTTTATTGTGTTAATTTGGGGTGGTGAAAATCGTGTAAAAATTACGTTTAAGTTTTTCATCTACACCTTGTTGGGGTCTTTGCTTATGTTGGCTGCCATCATCTGGTTGTACCTTCAAACTAGCGATTACACCTTTGGCATCGATTCATTTTATGCATTACGTTTAGATCCAACTGCGCAACGTTGGGTTTTCTGGGCATTTTTCTTGGCTTACGCCATTAAGATTCCACTATTGCCTTTCCATTCTTGGCAGCCTGATACCTACACCACAGCTCCCAATGCTGGCTCCATGTTGCTTTCGGGAATTATGTTGAAGATGGGTATATATTCCATTTTCCGTTGGATTCTTCCCATTACTCCTATGGCAGTTAGTGCTTACACCGATGTTGTGCTTATCATGTGCGTGGTTGGGATTATTTATGCATCATGGATTGCCGTTGGTCAAACCGAACTTAAACGTTTGTTTGCTTGGTCCTCAATCGCTCACGTTGGATTAATAACTGCGGGGATTTTTACATTATCTCGCACAGGTTTTCAAGGAGCAATGATTCAAATGCTTGCTCACGGAGTGAACGTAGTTGGGTTGTTTTTCGTTGCAGAAATTATTCAACAGCGAACCGGCACAACCGAAATTCAAAAATTGGGTGGCATTCGACAATTGGCTCCTGTTTTCGCTTCTTGCTATATGGTCATTACGTTTGCCAGTGTTGCGCTGCCGTTAACAAATGGATTTATTGGTGAGTTCCTTTTACTTAGTTCACTTTACGATTACAGTTATGTTTTTGCCGCTTTTGCTGGTCTAACAGTAATTTTTGGTGCGGTATATATGTTACGCGCTTACAAGACTTCTATTCTTGGTGAAAACAGTGCAATGACCATCTTTGCAGACCTTACAATTTCTGAGAAATTGGTTTTATTCCCTATTGTTGGAATTATCATTTTCTTTGGACTCTTTCCTCAATTCATTTTCAATCTCACTGATGAGTCGGTAAAATACCTGCTTATGGAGATTTCTAATCACATGGTACCGACTATCTGATATGACTACACTGGTACTTTTATCGCTACTTGGCTTCTTGATTTTATTCTTGGGAGCTTTTGACCAGAAGAAACTCATTCTTCCTTCTGCCATTTTGGGCCTCACTGCTGCGTTTTTTACCAATGCGCTCGATTGGGGTACAAACCGTTTATGGTATTCGATGATGTTGTATGATAATTATGCAATTTCATTTATTGGGTTGATGATTTTAACGGTTATCTTCATAATGCTCATAGCGAGCTATCAATTTCGTAACGAGGGAAGCCATATTGCAGATATTTATGCACTGATGATATTCGTGCTCGTAGGTGCTTTAGTAATGACCTCCTATTCGAGTTTGGTGATGCTTTTTATTGGTATTGAAATTCTGTCAATTGCCTTGTATATTTTGGTAGGTAGCAGACGTATGAATTTATCATCGAACGA
This sequence comes from Flavobacteriales bacterium, assembly GCA_044369395.1. Taxonomy (GTDB): domain Bacteria; phylum Bacteroidota; class Bacteroidia; order M30B66; family M30B66; genus CALQRR01. The sequence continues at coordinate 2,992 of JBIPLZ010000099.1, forward strand.
AGCTTCTTTAAAGTACTTCCTTATGGGAGCCTTTGCATCAGGATTTCTTTTATTTGGAATAACCCTTGTTTACGGCGTTACAGGAAGTTTCGACCTTGCTACAATTTCTGATTATGCAAATGGCACAGAAACTTTACCAATCATTTTTAATACGGGGTTGATATTAATTCTCATTGGATTTGCATTCAAAATAGGGGCCGTTCCCTTTCATTTTTGGACTCCCGATGTGTATCAAGGTGCGCCAACATTAATTACTGCTTTCATGGCCACAGTTGTAAAAACTGCTGGTATAGCAGCATTCTATCGTTTGTTCGATACGTGCTTTAGTGGCATTGATGGTGTTTGGTACAATGTCCTTTGGGTAATTTCGATTGCCACCATTTTACTTGGTAACATCTCTGCTATAATGCAAAACGAAGCAAAGCGAATGCTTGCGTGGTCGTCGGTTGCTCATGCTGGATATTTACTTCTTCCCGTTTTGGCCTTGAATGAATTATCGTCTTCTTCCATTTTCTATTATACTGCTGCTTATTCGATTGCTTCTGTAACTGCATTTGGAGTTCTTATCGCAATAAGCCAATTCAACAATGATTTACAAATTGATCAGTATAAAGGATTAGCTAAGAACAATCCATTCTTAACATTTGCTCTTGTTATTTCCATGTTTTCATTAGCAGGAATACCACCATTAGCTGGTTTCTTTGGGAAGTATTTTGTATTTCTCACGGCTATGGAAAGCAACCTCAACATTGCTGTTATCATTGCCATTGCAGGCTCTCTTATTGGAGTGTATTACTATTTTCGACCTGTTATTTTTGCATTCAATAACGACGGACAAGAGATGGAACGTATTAAAACAAGTTGGGTTTTTAACTTTGTTTTAGCGATTTGTGTTGGTATTACCTTGTTATTAGGTATTTTTCCGGATATAATTTCAGCGCTACCAGGTATTTAAATAGTGTTAAATCGCTTCTTTGAGGATTGCGTCTGAATTTCATTACAGAAATCAATATGTTTCAGATGCGGAAATTTCTTTTGATTGTGATTTCCAGTTTGTTGTTTCTTGCATCAAGCTGCAATAAGAATCCAAATACATATCACAACAACGCTCTAGATAAACTTCCTGCAGAACTTGGATTTGTTTATACTTCCGGGAAAGAATTCAAGATAAACAATGTGGATTTCTTTCCATTAATGTTGAATTATAGCGTGTCTATTCGAAATATTAATGGGGTTTATTTTCCTTCCGGAATTAAAGAATATGAAAACCCCGATGTATTCGAAGGCAATTGCAAGGACAGCTCATTGAATGTGATAAAAGGCCACTTCAAACTTATCAAAGATCTCGGCTTTAATACCATTAGATTGATTGGATTTGATAAGATTTCGAGAAATGTAAAGGGTGAATATGGTTTTTTTGTTAGCAAGGAAAATTCAGATGAATTTTTATCTGTGAAAGAGGGCATCTCCGAAATAATTCACACGCTTAAAGATGTTATAGATATCGCTAAAGAATTGGACTTACACCTCATGATTCTTATAAAGCCTCCAATAAACAATGCAGACATTGAAACCTTTACCCAAAAGATCTTAACTGCCTTTAAGTACGAACAAACAGTTTTCGCTTACGATTTCTTTAATGAACCCTTGTATTTCGATATTAATGACAATTCGAAAGACCCCAATTTTTTTAGAGAAAAAAAAGATGCGTTTAACATTGTTTCCAATTGGAAAGAAATGATGATGCTTTATGCGCCCAACCAGTTGTTTACTATCGGTTTCGCAGAGCCAATCGAAGTTTTTGAATGGGACCCAACAATATTACCAGTCGATTTTGTGAACATGCATACGTACCATCCCCTGCGCGTTCCAAACGAAATTTATTGGTATTCAAAAAACATTAATAAACCCTGGATGATTGGGGAAACTTCTTTACCTGCAGATAACGATTCTATTACATATAGCGATCAAACACAGTTTCTTAAAGAGGCCTATTTGAGAACGAAAAATTGTGGAGGAAGCGGTTTTGGCTGGTGGGCATTTCAAGACGTAACAAGCTGGGGTACTTTCGAACATAATTATACGAGCTTGCTTAACCACGAAGGAATAACTTTCACCGCCGATGGGAAACATCGAATCTTAGGAAGTATTAAACCAGCAGGATTGGAAATAAAAAATCTCTTTCGTTTAAATCCTTCAAACGTTTGTGATTGCTGGACCAATTTTTACAATATGTTGGGCTATGAAAACTATGTGGTTGAAGGGAGCGTATTGAAAGCAGGAGTATTGAAAGCAGCCAAAGGAGCTGTGATTCGAGGCTGGAATAAAGACTGGTCGATTGGAGCCAATACTTTTGCAGACGAAGAGGGAAATTTTAAATTATACTCTAATACCGAGTTTGTGCATTTTGAGGTTTCAGCACCTGGTTTAAATACAATCAGTTTCGATTTCGAAAAGCCGTATGTTTCTGTCGATAAAATTGCGACACCCATTGCTAACTTACCCAATCAAAAACTCGAATATCAAAAAGTTACGTATAATCCATTTTTGAAATACCCTGATTTAAAGATGGCTCCCGATTCGTTGAATCGTATTTTTAATTTCAATCCCGATAAATTCAACCGATTTAAATACAAAAAAGCAATGCCTGCTGTACTTTTGGAAAAGGTCGATTTATATGGAATAAACTGATTCTATTCAGCAAATAGCTCTTTCCAAACATGTTCAATGATTTCTATTTCGAAACCCTTTGCTCGAACTTTACTCATTAGTTGCCACTTTTCTTTTTGATTTTTAGGCTTATTCTCTTTTGCTAGTTTCTTCAATATGGCTGCGGCTACTTTGTGGTATTCGCCATCTTGAATTTCCGACAAGCCTTTTCGGATACAGGATTCCGAAATTCCCTTTTGCTGAAGTTCCAATTTAATTCGGATTTTGCCCCATTGCTTCATCCGAAATTTTCCACGGGCAAAACTGCGAGCGAATCGTTCTTCGTTTAAGAAATTCTCCTTGATTAATTCGGATATCACAAACTCTGCATCCTCACCCTTAAACGATGATTGGTAGAGTTTCTGCCGAACCTCTTGTTGTGATCGTTCTTGATACGCACAGAAATTCTTCATCTTCTCAAGAGCTTCTGTTACAGTAAAAATAACCGCCATACCCGAATTAAAATCAGTGTTTAACCGATTCGAAATCTGCTTGTTTAGATCGGAACTGGTAGATAATCAAACCAATTCCAACGATTACCAATCCATAAACCGCAAATTTGGTTTTAAAATAGAGCATTACAGCACAAATGACAGTGGCTATAATGATGTATAAGATTGGGATTATAGGGTAACCAAATGCCTTGTAGGGACGAGGTGCATCAGGCATTTTCTTACGTAAAATAAATACAGCACCTACAGTTAGAATGTAAAATAACATGACTACAAACATCAGATAATCGAGCAAATCGCCATACTTCCCCGAAAGACAAAGCACGCTACTCCAAACCATTTGAATAAGTATTGCAAAAGCAGGCACACCGTTTTTATTTAATTGTGTAGCACGTTTTAAGAACAAACCATCTTGGGCCATGGCAAAATAAGCACGAGGCGCAGTAAAAATCAATCCATTTAAACAGCCAAACGTAGAAACCATAATAATGGCTGCCATCACAAACTGACCACTATTTCCGAGCATGGTATTCATTAACAAGGTTCCAACACGATCTTCGGGAGCTGTTTGAATTGCCGCTAAAGGCATCATGTACAGATAAATAACATTCACCAAAATATAAATCAGCAAAACGATTCCCGTTCCAATGGCTAAAGAAAGTGGCAGGTTTTTGCCTGGGTTTTTAATTTCTCCAGCTGTAAATGTGATGTTATTCCAAGCATCTGCCGAAAACAAACTTCCAGTTAATGCCGCAAGAAAAATTCCGATGGTAGTTCCTATACCCACAGTTGAATCGCTTGGCCACATTGGTTCCATATTGCTCCAGCTTCCTTGTCCTTTGGAAGCAAAGTAACAACCCACCAAAACAACACCCAGCAATGCTCCAATCTTAGCAACCGTAAAGAAATTCTGAATGATTGCCGAATTTTTCACATCTCTCAAATTAATCAACGACAATAACACAATGCAAATGATGGCCGTTAATTGCTGCGAACTCACCGTGAAAAAACCAGCATTCAGCAAAATATTTTTGGCACTAATCCCTTCAAAGAAAACACCACTAAATTTGGCAAAAGCAACTCCCACAGCGGCAATGGTGCCCGTTTGTATTACTGCAAAAAGTGACCACCCGTATGTAAAAGCCGTTCGTTTTCCATACGCTTCTCTCAAATACACATATTGTCCTCCCGCCTGTGGAAACATGGCGGCTAACTCACCATAAGTTAGTGCGGCCATAAGAGTAATGACAGCAGTAAACACCCAAGCAAGAAGAACCAATGCTCCTGAATTTACTTGGCGTGCAATATCGGCGCTCACAATAAAAATCCCAGAACCAATCATGGATCCCATGATAATGGTGGAACTATCGAAAAGTG
>JBIPLZ010000100.1:0-7420 GCA_044369395.1 Flavobacteriales bacterium
TCCAAACTGCTTTGACCAAACGAAATTGCCGTTTGCATCAAAAACCATTACGTAGCCCGAATGATTATTTATACTATTGATTTGCTGCACATCGGACCCCGAATAAACAAGCACTTTGTCTTTAATTAAGGTGCTGAAGAAATAGGGTTTTTGATCTGGAGAAACTCTAACGCGAGGCTTCTTGTCGTAATAGTGTTGGGGAATATCCGACTTAAAATACTTTTGCCAAAGCACATCTCCGTTTGGAGATAACTTCAATAGAAATTCGCTTGTTGAAGAAACAGAATCGGATTTCTGAATTTGATCTCCTAAAAATCCCTTGGTGTAATAACCCGCATAATATATATTTCCTGAACTGTCAGCAGCAATTGATGAAGCTTCGCCCCAAGAAGCTAGCTGACTTTTCGTCCAACGTAAGTTTCCTTCTTTGGAGTAATTCGCAATAAAACACCCATTTCCGCTGAGATGCTTTTGTGTTTTCCCATCGTTAGATGGATACATTAAACCCGAGTCCATAAATCCCGAAACGGCAACACCTCCATCAGGCAATAAAGTCATGCTTTGGATTCGTGTATCCTTCGCACTTAGGAACGGTAATGCCCAAACTATTTTGCCCTTATTTGAAATTTTCATTAAAAATCCAGCCACATGGTTGGGGGCTTTGAAGCGTTCTTTTATACCCGGCACTTCCATCCATCCCGAATAAATTCCACAGGCATAAACATTTCCCTCGGCATCGGTTTCGATTCCGGCCAAATCGACGGCATGAAAACCTTTAATAACGAATGCCCAATCGGGTTTGGGAACTTCAGCCCAGGTTAAAATTGGAATGAACAAGAATAATAGTAATTTAAATTTGTTCATTACGTATAAGTGAGATTGTACTATTTGCTTGGGATATTCACAAAATACATTCCAACTTTCCCTTTGTTTTTGGCTTCTATTTCTCCTCTGAAAATACAGGAATAATTGGAGCTAATGCGGTCATAAGTACATTGACTAATATTGATTTGACCTGCTTCGCCAGAAGATTCCATACGAGAAGCCAAGTTCACTGCATCGCCCCAAATATCGTATGCGAATTTTTTATGACCAACAATTCCGGCAACAACAGGCCCGGTGTGAATACCAATTCGGATATCGAAAACAGGTCGACCTTCGGAAATACGAATTTGCTTTTGCACTTCCATATACTCGATAATGTCTACTGCGGCATTTACCATATCGAGTGCGTGTGTATCATTTATGGCAGGTAAACCGCTTGCTGCCATGTAGGCATCTCCAATGGTTTTAATTTTCTCGATGCCGTTTTTCTCCATGATTAAGTCGAATGCAGTAAAGAACTCATCAATTTCTTGAACCAATTGTTCGGGCGATAGTTTTTCGGCGATGTGCGTAAATCCTTTAAAATCTGTAAACATCACCGTAATATCTGGATAAAAGCGAGCCACAGCCTTGCCACTCATTTTCAATTCCTGCGCTGTTTCGTATGGAAGAATATTGAGCAGCAATTGTTCACTTCGTTGAAGTTCGACATTTAGAATTTCGTTTTTTTCAGCAAGTTCTAATGTTCGTTCTTTAACTTTTTCTTCCAGCATAACATTTTGCTGAATGATGAGTTTTGCATTTTCCTCGGCCTGCTTTAATGCATCTTCTTGGGCTTTAATTCGCTCAATTGTTTCGTCTTGTAATTTCTGTTTTGTTTCGAGCGATTGCAATACATACAACACTTCCTGAACTGTCTTTTCGAGCGTGAGGTCTAGGTCTGTAAAATCGATGGGCTTGGTCACAAAATCGAAAGCTCCATTATTCATCGCCGAACGAATATTCTGCATATCACCATACGCCGAAACAACTAAGGTTCGCGTTGGTCTATCGAGTTTTGAAAGTTCCGCAAGCAAGGTAAGCCCATCCATTTCGGGCATATTGATGTCGGTAACGATGATGCGAATGTCGCTGTATACTTTCAGTTTCTCTAAAGCCAACCGACCATTTCCAGCAAATTCAAGAATGAATTTTTCTTCACGAACATGCTTTCTCAGACGTTGTCTAATGAGCTCTTCCATATCCGGCTCATCGTCCACAAATAAAATTCGTTCAGTCATAATTTCTATTGAGCACTAAAAATCTTTTCTTCCAATAATTTAAAATTCACCGGCTTCTCAATAAAATCGTCTGCTCCGTGTTCCCTTGCTTTACTCATATTCGCTGCGTCACCATAGGCAGAAACCATGAATATTTTCAATTCAGGTAGTTTTTCTTTTACAATCTTCAGCAAATCAAAACCAGTCATTCCCGGCATATTGATATCGCTCAAAATTAGTACGATATCCATGGGTTGCATTTGGGACAACAACTGTATGGCTTCTTCGCCTGAATGTGCAAAAACCAATGAGATTTTTCCCGCTTTGATTTCTTTACGAAATCGCTGAAGGAACATGTCCTTCACATCCAATTCATCGTCTACAACAAGTAATTTCATAGCAGTTTAAATGGGGATTTGAATGGTAAATTCAGTAAAACTTCCTTCTTCGGATTGCACACTCATCATTCCTTGATGTTGTTTGGCAACGATGTCGTAACTCAAAGAAAGCCCTAAACCTGTTCCCTCTCCGGTTGGTTTAGTTGTAAAGAAAGGTTCAAAAATTTTATCCTTGATAGCTTTGGGAATTCCACTTCCGTTATCACGAACACGAATAAAAACACTACCGTCCTTTTTCTCAGTTGAAACTATAACTTCGGGCTTAAATGATGAATCTTCCGATTTTTTTGCACGATCAGCAACTGCATAAAATCCGTTATTCAAAAGATTAAGAATTACCCTACTTAAATCCTGCGGAATCGCATTTATAAGAGGGAGATTATCTTCGAATTTTTTTGTAATTGTACAATTAAATTCCCGAGAAGTAGCACGTACTCCATGAAATGCCAAATCGGTAAATTCGGAACACAATTGATTGATATCGGTCGGAACCTTTGCACCCGCTGTTCCTCGAGAATGTTGAAGCATGGTCGCAACAATTGAATCGGCACGTTTACCATGTGCAGTAATCTTTGTTAGATTGCTTTTAAGGCTTTCCATGATTTCCAATTTCTCTTCAGCGTCGGAAGTTTCTTCAAGTTCCTCTAATAGCTCAACAGACAGTGCTGAGAAATTGTTGACGAAGTTCAGTGGATTTTTTATTTCGTGGGCAATTCCGGCAGTCATTTGGCCCAAGGATGCCATTTTCTCGGAATGAATCAATTGCTCTTGTGCGGCTTTACGTTCAGATTCAGCGAGAGATAAGGCCTTCACCATTTTGTTAAATGCTCTTCCCAGTTCCCCAATTTCATCTTGTCCGTGCGAACTTACTTGTTGCGTTCTATCGCCCTCTCCAACTTTAAGCGCGGCATCACGAAGCGCTAAAACAGGAACTGTAATGTTTTTGGATAGAAGGAATCCGATAAAGATTCCTATAACCAAAACGATGAAACAGACCATTAAAGAAGTGTTTCGTATCTCTTTTTTACTTTCTACTATTTTATGAGTTCCCATGCCAAGCATAATTTCACCTTTCATAGTGGGAGAAATAAACGATGCCACCTTAACAATCATCGTATCGTTTGATGTCGTATTTACCTTAACAGGATAATTTTCAGGAACGGTTTTAAAAACAGATTTCAATTTTGTTTTCTCGTCTTTTTCAACAAGACTCACGAAAATCAAATCTTTGTTGTTTTTCACAAAGTCCATGGCCGTTGAAACACCTTCGTAGTTCTGTTCTGTTAGAGCTATCTTGACCCCCAAAGCAACAGTGTTGGATAAATTCTGAACTTCGGTATTATAATTACTTAACAAAACTTTTTGCTGCTGTTCTGGGAAATAAAGCAGGACAAAAAAAGCGAACATCAACACGATCGAAAGCATGGTAATCCAAATTTTCGATTTAAGTGATAATTTCATAATCAGAAAATTTAAAACGATTTCTTTCCGTCGATGGAAATAACTTTAACACCTTTCACTTGATAGCCGGCTTCAACAACACCAATGGCACCAGCATTTTGAGAAACATAACTTTCTACTTCGCTTGCCGTTCCATAGAAAAAAGGAGCTTTTGCTTTGCCTTGAAATACAAGTGCAAGCCAAAATTTGTTTAACTGATCGCCACTCATCTTCATTACTTTATTAGAAGTTGCGCTTCCAACTGGAGTAGATGATTTCATAAATGCAATAGAGATTTTGGTGCCATCGGGCCAACGTTGCTTTTCCCCTTGAAATATGGATTTCAACTCTTTCATTGTGAGAGTAGTTGGGGCACCTTTTTCATTCGCAATAACCATGATGGATGGTTCTACAGCGGATGTTGCACTTGATAATGAAATGATTGATGCAATGATTATTAAACTGAGCAATAAATTCTTAACTATTTTTTTCATTTGGGTAGGTATTAAAATCCAATAGCAAATTGAAAATTGATTGCATTGGTATGGGTCATTGAAGAATGATCTGACATGGACATCGATTCAGTGTAGTTGTACTCGAGCTTCAACACCGCCAAATAGTTGATTTCATAACGCAAACCAATCAAAGCACCCTGATATTGTTTGTTAGGAAAAAGCACTTCTTCCGAACTAAAATCCAATAAATCGAGACGCATGTATGGAACCAATTTGTACTTCGTGCGGAAGCCCGCATACACATATGCAGTTGGACTAACAGTAGCTCCAGTAGAATCATTTTGATTAATAGCAACAGAAGATTCTGCCAGTAATTCGAATTTATTTCCAAAATACGAAACCGAACCGCTGTACATGGTTTGTTTAACATTTTGCTTGCTTACATTGCTTGAATGATGAAGTGTCGATCCCTTTGTAATATAGTCACTGTAATAACTTAAACCTATTCTAAAACCATCGATTGGTGTGATGTGCGCACCCAACATCATAGATTTCATTTGATTGAGATCACCAAAATCGTTGGATGCAACTCCATTACCAATTAAGGCATCGTAACCCAATCGGAGTTTTCCTAAATTCTGTCCTTGGAAACGCAAACCCGTTGTGTGCAAAGGAATAACTCCCATATCAAACATCATAGGACGAAAAATGGTAGGAAATAAAACTCTACCGTGGTGGTAGGAATCGTTCCAATAATTTACGGGTGTATGGTGCTTTCCAAATAAAATATTGTGGTTGCCTTTAATATTGTACTTTAAAATGATTCGCTCGATACTTACATCGAATTTAGTGGGAGAAAGGTTTGAAAATTTAAAAACCGTTTCTCCTAAAAAGGACACCCGATCGGAGATATCAGAGGTAATAAATAAATCTTGTTCTCCCAATGTGAAATTCACTTGGTCGTTTTTGTAATTCGAGCCAAAATCAACAAAACCACGTATTTGCGTATCTTGGGATTGAACAAAGAAACCGTTAATAAAAAACAAAAAACAAGAAATAAACTTTAATAAATTGCCCCCAATGAGCCTTTTGGGATAATTTTTTGTGGGTTGAATCATAATGTCAAAATTAAAATACTGGCGAATTTATGAAATTTAAAACAGTAGCGATAAAAGATATATTAAACCACAGAATAATAAATCAATTATTCAATTTTATTTCAGTATTAACAATAAATATTTCATGTGGATGATGATCATTTTAAAATTAAAACTATTGAAAGACACTATCACTAATAAATTTTCATGATTTAAAATTTTCATAGAACAATACTTCCATATTGAAATAATTCAATGATTTTTCGCAAATTTCTTTGCTTGATTGTCCATTATTGCGGTATTCTTTTGATGAAAAAAGTTATTGCAGTTTAATTTTTTGACTTAATTAAACTTTGTTGAAGTATTTGATTTTTTTTCATATTTGTGCGTTTAAAACAAGTGAAAATTATTTTTAATTATTGAAATCATTCTGGAATACTCCCTACTTTAAAAACAGACCAGTTTAACATGGTATTCTCAAGTCTTATATTCCTGTACTTTTTCCTGCCAATAACTTTAATCCTCTATTTCGTATCTCCAGGGATGAAACTCAAGAATTTCATCCTCCTTTTATTTTCATTAATTTTTTACGCATGGGGAGAACCAATTTGGATAATACTACTCTTATTTACGAGTATTCTCGACTTTGGTATTGGTTTACTCATCGATAAATACCGAGGAAGGAAGGTTTCAAAATGGTTTTTGGCTGCATCGGTTATCGTGAATTTGTCTTTACTTATGACATTTAAGTATGCCGACTTTTTCACTTCTAATTTCAATTTCATATTAGGTACTTCATTTCCTTTGCCTGGAATAACACTTCCCATAGGGATTTCGTTTTATACATTTCAAACACTATCATACAGCATTGATATATACAGGAATCAGTTTCCTGTTCAAAAGAGCTTTTTGAATTACATGGTCTACGTTAGTATGTTTCCTCAGCTAGTCGCCGGTCCCATTGTTCGTTACTCTGAAGTTATAGGCGATATAGATAATCGAACAACCGATTGGTCTATGATTGTGAGTGGAGTGAATAGATTCTGTCTTGGATTATTCAAAAAGGTTTTCATTGCCAATATAGCAAGCATTCTCGTAGAGAAATATCTTGATTTGCAGTTTGATCAATTGTCATCAATTGAAGCTTGGTTTGGAATAACTATGTTTTCAATTCAGATTTATTTCGATTTCTCTGGATATTCAGATATGGCAATTGGGCTTGGGAAAATTTTCGGTTTTAGATTCCTTGAAAATTTCCGACATCCCTATGCTGCCAATTCAATTGCTGATTTTTATAAAAGATGGCACATGTCGTTGGGTCGTTTTTTTCGCGATTATGTTTACATTCCACTTGGGGGAAATCGAAAATATCAGTATCGAAACATCATGGTAGTTTGGCTTTTAACTGGCTTTTGGCATGGGGCCAGTTGGAATTTTGTTTTATGGGGCGCATTTTTCGGAACTTTCATGATTATTGAGAAAATCCTTGAAAAGCCTTTAGGATATACACCTCGAATATTTAAGCACTCCTATACATTGATACTAATTATCTTTAGCCGTGCTATTTTTTACTTTGTAGATTTTGACAAATTAAAAATAATGATTGGTCATCTTTTCAACTCTGCCAATTCAATTAGTGTTGGTTTTATTAGTGATTTATCGGGGTATTCGTATTTCTTCATTTTAGTTGTTTTATTTTGTATTCCATGGGATGAAATATATTCCCCAACTAATAAAATGCGATTGAAATGGGAAAACATTTATCGAATTTCAGCACCAATCATTAACATTCTATTGATTATTCTCTGTACCATTTTGCTTGCCGACGACACTTACAATCCATTCATCTATTTCAGATTTTAACAGATGAAAAAACTTCCACCCCTCCTGATACTCTTTTTGATACTGTTTATTACATCAGTATTCATAATTAATAAAAAAGAATT
>JBIPLZ010000101.1:0-7415 GCA_044369395.1 Flavobacteriales bacterium
GCCATTGGCTGTTTTAGGCGCAAGTGTGTATTGTTTCTCAACATTCAACTTGCTAAGTATGGAAGCAGGCCACATGTCAAAGATTGATGCCATGTCCTACATGCCTTGGGTTGTAGCGGGTTTGATTTCTGTTTTTCAAGGCAAACGCATTCTAGGAGCTTTACTAACCGCAGTATTTTTTAGTCTCCAAGTAAAAGCGACTCACTTTCAAATTACATATTACTTAGCTTTTATCCTGGTTATTTTCTCATTGGTATATCTCGTTCAAAGTATCCGCGATAAAACCATTACGCATTTTGTAAAATCGGCTGGATTGCTCGTTGTTGCCGCATTGTTTGGAATTCTAACAAATGCCTCATCGTTGTATACCATCTACGATTACGGAAAAGATTCCATCCGTGGTAAATCGGAATTAACAAGCAAAGAAGTTTCTGAAAGCAGTGGTTTGGATGCTTCGTATGCACTTTCATATAGTTATGGAGTAGGGGAGACTTTCTCTTACATGATTCCCAATGTGTATGGTGGGGCTTCCAACATCGGTTTGGGAGAACAGAAAAAAGCCATCAAAGAAGCCGATTCTCAATACCGACCAATCATCGAAAACCTTCCACAATACTGGTCATCAACCTCCACAACAGGACCGTTTTATGCAGGTGCATTGATTTGTTTCTTAGCCGTATTAGGATTCTTTTTTGTGAAATCGCCCATTCGTTGGGGAATTTTAGCATCCGTTATTTTAGCATTTATGTTAGCTTGGGGAAGTAATTTCGAAGGCTTTTCGCTATGGATGTTGGAGAACTTTCCAGGATACAACAAGTTTCGAGCGGTAAAAATGACACTCGTCATTTCCGATTTCTTATTGCCACTCATCGCCATATTAGGTCTTTCGGAAATTGTTTCCAATCCCGATGTGTTGAAAGAAAAGAAAGCTTGGTTTTACGCAGCTTTTGGTTTAACGGGTGGATTGTGTTTACTGTTTTATCTACTGCCCGATTTGTTTTTTAGCTTCGATTACCTCAATCCAAGTTATCAAGAACAACTTATGCAAATGGCTTCCAAACAAGGCATGGACGCGGCAACTTCGCAAGGTTGGTTTGATGGATTGATTTCCAATTTGGAAGTGGTCCGCATTGCTATTTTTAAAGCAGATGCTTTGCGTTCATTCTTTATCATACTTCTTGGTGCAGGTTTGGTTTTCTTGTATGGAAGAATGAAATTCAATGCACTCATTTTGGCTGCTGTTTTTCTGGTTATTTCGATTGCCGATATCTTTTCGATTGATAAACGCTATGTGAATAAGAAAGACTTTGTGAGTAATTCCAAAGCGGCAGTTCCATTTAGTCCATCGGCTGCCGACGAAGCGGTTTTTGCTTTGGAAATGCAACGCGATCCATCCTTGCAACCAAAAGTGGAAGCATACAAAACTGCTGGATTGCAAAAAGCAAAAAAGAAAAATGCCCTTGGAGCTGATGAAAATAAATACCGATTTAGAGGTTTATTGGCCAATACTAATTATCGAGTGTTGAATTTAGCTGCCAATACATTTAACGATGCCGGAACTTCCTACTTCCATAAATCGGTGGGTGGTTACAGTGCGGTTAAAATGGAACGTTATCAGGAGTTTATCGAAAATCACATCTCTCCAAACATTCAGAACATTTACAAAACCTTCAACAACCGTCCGAGCGATTCGAGTATAACTGCTATGTTGTCTAAACAATACGCAATCAATATGTTGAATGCTCGCTATGTTATTTACAACGATCAAGCAGCGCCATTGATTAATAAATCGGCTTTGGGAAATGCTTGGTTTGTATCGGAAGTGAAGCAAGTTGAAAATGCAGATGCCGAAATTGCTGCATTGGATTCCTCGTTTAATCCAGCAAATACTGCTATTGTTGACAAACGTTTCGCTGATCAATTAACTGGTTGGAAATCTTCTCCTGATTCGAATGCGCGTGTTACAATGCAAAGTTATGCGCCCAATGCCATCAGTTATACCTATCAAGCACAAAGTGATCAAGTGTTGATTTTCTCAGAAGTGTATTATGCAAAAGGATGGAATGCTTACGTTGATGGAAATTTGACTCCGCATTTTAGGGCCAATTATATTTTACGCGGGATGAAAATGCCTGCTGGAAAGCACAACATTGAATTCCGTTTTGAGCCAAGTATATATGCAAGCTCCGAAAAGGTAGGAATGGCAAGTTCAGCCTTGTTGATTTTGATGGTTCTTGCCGCTTTGTTCATGGAATTTCGTAAACGCAAAGCATCCGAAAAAGCTTAACACATGTGTGGAATAGCAGGGTATTTTCAGAAATCTCCACGATTTAACGTTGAGCATATTAAACGTATGACCGATGCGCAAAAGCATCGAGGGCCTGATGCTGCTGGTTATTTTGAACATCCAGCTTGTGGTTTGGGTCACCGACGTTTGAGTATTCTTGATTTATCGGATGCTGCCAATCAGCCTTTTTATTCACAAGATGGTCGTTATGTGATTGTATACAACGGCGAAGTCTACAATTTCAAAGAGATTGCCGAAGAACTTCAAGTAAAACTCCGCACAACATCCGATACGGAAGTTATTCTCGAAGCTTTTATGCGTTGGGGAACTTCCTTTATTCAGCGTATGAATGGCATGTTTGCCATCGCCATTTTCGATACGTTAACCGAAAAACTCTTTCTGTGTCGCGATCGCATGGGCATCAAACCCATCTATTATTATCAGGATGAAACACTGATTGCATTTTCGTCGGAGTTAAAAGGCATTTTGGCATTGCGACCTGATATTTCTTTGAGTTTAGATAAAGATGCTGTGGAAGAATACCTGCATTTAGGCTATGTTCCTGAACCACTAACGATGTGCAAGGAAGTGAAGAAATTTCCTTCGGGGCATTATGCAGAGATTTCCAAATCCGGGTTTGAAATACATTCGTATTGGAACATGGCTGATAAAATTTCAGCAGATACACTCAAAGACGAACACACGGCAAAGCAGCAGTTGAAGCAATTACTTAACAGTGCAGTTCGATATCGGATGATTAGCGATGTGCCTTTTGGAACGTTCTTGAGTGGAGGAATCGATTCGAGTGTGGTAACCGCCATTGCACAAAGTAATTCGGATGAACCAGTTAATACTTTTTCGATTGGATTTACCGAAAGCAAACACAACGAAGCCGATTATGCTCGACAGGTTGCGAAGCATTTGGGAACACGACACCACGAATTTACGGTGTCGGAAAAAGATGCCATCGGCATGATTGATCAAATGGTGGATGCATACGATGAGCCCTTTGCCGATTCTTCGGGTATTCCAACCATGTTGGTTTCACGATTGGCTCGCGAGCATGTAACCATGACACTTTCGGGTGATGGAGGCGATGAATTGTTTTTAGGGTACGGATCGTATACCTGGGCAAAACGGATGTCCAATCCATTCGTAAAAGCGTTTAGTTCACCTATTCATTCGGTGCTTTCATCATTAAATGATAATCGTTATCGAAGAGCTGCTTTCCATTTTCAGAAATCAGCGCATCCACTTCGCCATATTTTTTCGCAAGAGATTTATTATTTCAACGAAGCCGAAGTCTCGCGTTTGCTCATTGGTGCAAAAAACAAAACGGTTGTAGAGGAAACAATTGCTGGTTTGAAACGCAAGCTAAGTCCCGAAGAAGAACAGGCGTTTTTCGATATGCGGTATTATTTGAAGGATGATTTGTTGACCAAAGTAGATAGAGCAACGATGCAATTTTCACTCGAAACACGTGTTCCTCTCTTGGATTATCGTATTGTTGAGTTTGCATTAAATCTCGATAAGTCGTTGAAAAACAAAGACGGGATTCCAAAGTATTTACTGAAAGAAGTGCTGTACGATTATGTGCCAAAATCGTTCTTCGATCGGCCTAAATGGGGATTTAGCATTCCACTTGATAAATGGCTAACGACCGATTTGAATTATTTAATTGATCAATACACCAGCAAGGAAATTTGCGAAAAGTACTGCTTGATTCGGTTTGAAGAATTGGATAAATACCGCCAGGAATTTAAGAAAGGTCGCACGTATTTATACAACCGATTGTGGCAAATAATTTTGTTGCACAGACATTTAGAACATACAGGTATTAGATAAAAAGCGGAATGTGTTTGCTTTTGTAAAATGCACGCATGTAATTCAAATAACCAGTTCTCCAATACAATGTTGCTTCTTCGTTGAGGTAATCCAACACGGGGCGTTGGTCTGTTAAGATGATCGCATCTTTTACATCGATGCTATCGGATGGGATAAAATTGTCACGCACGTAATCGGGTACATGATCTTCGAACGATTCGATCGTATTAGAGAACACATAAATCATGTTGCTATTTTCCTGTAAACTATCGGTATTGTACAACTCGGTAAACATGCCAGATGCCCGAATCGTTTTATAAAGAGATCGATTCCCTTTTCCAATCGAATTTTTATAGAACCCATTAGAGTTGATTAATACTAATCCACCAGGATTTAATAAATCCCGTGTTTTGCTGATGCTTTCGGCAGTAAAAACATGCGCAGGAGTTTCTTCCCCTCGGAACAAATCAAAAATGATTAAATCGTATTTTTTATTGGATTGATTGATAAAATGACGTGCATCATCTTGAATGATTGTTGCTTTATCGCTTAACCCAAAAAAGCGATGAGAAACTTCGATTATGCGTTCGTCTAATTCAACAGCATCCACATTCATTTCTTGTTCAATGCCATTCTGCGCAATAACGCCCCCGCCAAGTCCCAACAGCAACATATTTGATCCTTTGGGAAACATCGAAACAATTTCCCGTGTCAAATTAAAGTAATTGTGCTCATTGAATTTCTTATCCTTTACATTATAGGATGTTTGAATGATCCGATTAACAAACAGCGTTCGTTCAATTTGTAAAGAATCGTGATGCATAACAGGAATATCAGCAACAAACACTTGTCCCAATATTCCCTCCTTCTGATATAGAACATGAATAGCATCGTTGCGGATGCTCAATTGCCATTGATGATACCCAATAACAACAATAAACACGAATACGAAAAGCCCAGGTTTTTTCCACCCGTTTTTGAATATTAGAAATCCTGGAATCAATCCAAGGAGCAATCCGGTTGTTATGCATGGAAGGATTAAACCAAATCGAGGAATGACGAAAAAGCCAAACAGAAACGTAAATAAAATTCCTCCAGTTGTGGAAATAGCATACACCATTCCGGCACGTTTGCCGCTTGATTCGGCCGAATTATCCAAGTTCGCTACCACCAATGGAGAAACCATTCCCATGCAAATAACCGAAGGAAGAATGATTACAATTCCTGCTGCCACAACCGCTTCTTTAAAAGGGAGTAAATGCACAAAACCCAATATCCATTGTGCAATAAAGGGCATGCACATAATGAGCATACCACAAACTAGTAAGGTGGTTAATAGTATTTTATCGCGCTGGTCTTTTTGAGAAATGATTCCACCTAAAAAATAACCGAGCGTAAGTCCACCTAATGTTACCGCTAAAACAGTTGCCCAAACAAAAAGCGAGGAACCAAAATAGGGAGCGAGCATTCTAGCGCTCATGAGCTCAACGGCCATCAGACTTCCACCTTCAATAAAAGAAAGTAGCAGTAGTAAGCGATTGTGGATGGATAATTTCATGATAAAAGTTTGGCTAATTCGGCGCGTTCTTGTTCTTCAGCTTCTTGACGTACTCTTTTTCGTTCTATAAGTTCTCGAACTTTTACCTCATCCAATATCATAAGTAAACACATGAAAAATGGAATACTCGGGATTTTATATCGAACAAGCGCACCAAAATTTGCTGTTGATAATCCTACTGAAAATGAGAAGAAAATCACAAAAATGAATGAGAAAATCAACAATGGACTTGAGAAAATAGTCCTGAAAAACCGAATGGGGCCAAGTCTAAAAAAAACTCGAAATGTAAGGAACAACAAAATGGCGTTTTCAAGAGCAGACATTAGCATAATCGGATTTCGAACATCCCATAAAAAAGGTCGATAAAGTCCTGCCGTTAACGCAACGGGAAATTTGGATATAATACTTCCAATGGAACCATCCATTTCGCCAATATCAAATGAATTTTGTCCATAAGCATCACGTGTAAGGTCATTCTTGGATACAATTGCTTTGTCAATAGCTTTATCAATTGAACCATACGACCCCAAAGAGCTACCCAGGGATGACAAAATAAAACTACTCCCTAAAATACCAATACCAATGATAAGTGGTGCAATAAGTACACGGAAAAAAGCACTTTTAATGTTTTTAATGCGATCGTATAAAATCCAAATGGTGGCTCCAGGAATTAGGGCAACAAAAATATATGCCTTGACGGATATAATTACAAACGAAGCAATTACCAAAAAAATAGTATATTTTAATCTTTTGTTTTTAATAATGAATATTTGATAAATACAATACGTTACCCAGCAGGCAGCCGAAAAAGTGATGGTGTCTTTTAATATGGCAGAACCCCAAAACAATAGCGAAGGCATAAATAAGATTGCCCAAGAGAACTTCTTCTCCATTCCCGGATAGAGTTCATTAAAAAGGAGGAAAAGTCGCCAAATGCCGCTGTATGATAAAAATGCAAACAAGAAAGTAGTTATAAAGTAACTGAAGCCTCCTAAAATAATCAATGGTGCTGCAAATCGAACTACTGTAAACGATTGTGGGTCGCGATAATAATCGGGGCAACACAAATCATTCTCAATAAAGCGCATTAAATTGGTATTACTTAAATTACCTGCTAAAACAGAAAAAAATGTTTCTTGATTTAAAAACCCCATTTGCGCAACCAATTTTCCACTCACAAAATATCCAATAGTATCGCCTCCACCATAATAAAAAAGGTAGATCATACAAGCAATAAAACCTCCAGCAAATTTGGCAAAAAGACCACGAACATAATACTTATACAAGGGGTTACTTGCGATATTACTTCGTTGAATATTTTGAGCAATAAAATAGAATACCAACAAATAAATTGGCATTAATATAAAATCTGTTGACGAATACAGTGCCTCTTCCATAAATTATTGGCTCATTCTAAATAAATTGCACCCTCTTGCAAATTAAATCAATTCGGAACGATTTTGAAAATACTCTTTATATCCTACGATGGTATGACCGATCCACTCGGGCAATCACAGGTAATTCCTTATCTTCAGGGACTTTCGGCAAGTGGTCATCGCGTTTGGTTGCTTAGTTTCGAAAAGCCAGAACGTTACGAATTAGGTAAAATGGAGATAGAAACCTTACTTAAAAACGCAGAAATTACCTGGCTCCCTCAAACATACACGTCAAAACCGCCTGTACTTTCCACATTGAAAGACATTCGAACAATGCGCAAGGTTGCATTCGAAACCATTGCGATAGAGC
>JBIPLZ010000102.1:0-7340 GCA_044369395.1 Flavobacteriales bacterium
AGGAAGAAGTTGGTATTAGAGCCGATCAAGTTCAAATTATTGGAATGTTGTCACCTCTCTATATTCCAGTTAGCAAAATGCATGTTCAACCTGTTATTGCATGGGTTCATGATGCTAGTTGGATTGTAAATACATATGAAGTTGCTCAACTTATAGAAGTACCAATTCATCAACTGTTTCAAACCAATGTGATACAGAAAAAAAGTATGGAGTTTAGTCCGGGGATGCCTGTTGAGGTCCCTTATTTTGACATACAAGGACATGTTGTATGGGGCGCAACAGCCATGATAATAAGCGAGCTTTTATCAGTACTTGAAAAATAACGTTAGTGCTTGTTGAAAAAGCGCAAGGCGAATTTTAGAATGATTAAAAGTAAAATGCCGCCTCCAATTATCAAGGCGAGCATGTTTGTATTTCCAAACTGCCGACGGTTTACGGTTCTGTCTTTCCGAAAACTCCATACAATGCCCGAAATGAAAACCAACATGAAAATGGCTGCAAAAACCCAATGACCCGGTGTAATATCCATACAATAAAAAAGGCCGGAGAACCGGCCCTGTATTTAAAGAGTTCTAAATTTAGTGCTTTATAGTTAAACGACCTGGACGGCTGCTTTTTCCACCTTCATTGAGAGAATAAAAATAAAGTCCTGCATTAAGGTTTTCAGTTGAAATGGTAATTGTTCCATCCATATCTTCAACCTGTTGCGAGAAAACTTTGGATCCTAACATGTTGTATAATTCAATATTCCCTTTGCCATTTAATGAACTACGTGTAAACGAAAGCGTTACTTTATCGTCAGCTGGGTTTGGAAAAGCTTTCAACGAAGCTACGGTTGAAACTTTAGAAATACCAACAGGCGCAATCTCATATCGCACAACAACGTTAGCTGAATCTTGCGGATTATTGACATCAAAAAAGGTATACTGAATTTCTGATACTCCAGATTGTCCATTTGGCTTAAAATGCGACGAAAACGTAGTGTCAACAGTAGAATTCCCATTTATTATTCGTGGATTTGAAGAAACACTTACAATTGCTGTGTAACAAGAAGGACCAAAACAGAAATAATTGGAGGTGTTATCTATTGAACTTAACACAGTTCTACGAACTTTAAATTCTTTTTGTTCTGGAGAAATGTTCATGATATCAATCCCCGTTGCAAGTTCATCCGCATCTGCCGAACCAATAACAATAGTTGGATTTGGAGAGTTAATTACTATGCTTTGTGCATGAATAAGATTCAATGATAGTAATACTAAACCTGTGGCGAGAAATCTAAAATAAAACTTTTTCATTGTCATTGTATTTGGATGCAATTTACAATTTTATTGTGTAAAAAAACAAACAATTATTAAAAGCAAAAAAAAATACGATAATATAGAATGGTATGTAATATTTAATAGATTTGCTTTTCAATCCTATTTCTCAAATTCACTATGAAAAAATTTTTACAAACAGCTTTTGTTGCAGCATTGACATTCTTTGCTGCAAATTCATATGGTCAGTTGGCCAATGGTTCAATTTTACCTGCAGGTGTTAATCTAACAGATCTAAATGGCAACACGTATGACATTGATGCCCTTCTTTCTGGAGGAAAAACAATTTTCATCGATATATCAGCAACATGGTGCGGCCCTTGCTGGGGTTTTCACCAGACTCATATTTTAGATGATTTGTACACACAATATGGTCCAACGGGAACTGATGAAGTTCGTGTTTTTTGGATTGAAGGTGATGCTTCAACTTCCGTTGATTTAATCAGTGGAATTGGTGCTAACACACAAGGTGATTGGACAGCTGGTACAACTTTCCCATTAGTTGATGATGCCGAAGCTTCAGCCACACTTCAAGCTGGATTTTACCCTACATTATATATGATTTGCCCTAGCCGTCGTGTTTGGCATATCAGCCCATCTGAAGTGGGTGCTTACTGGCCAGTTTCTCAACACATCGGAAATTCGCGTGCTTGTAACAATCCTATTGATGCAGTTTTAGATTCTTACACTGGTGAAACTGCTACTTGTGGGTATATTTCTCAATTGAAAGTTGTTATTCAAAATAAAGGTGTGAATACACTTACATCAGCAGGAATTGCTGCAAAAGTTAATGGAACTACAGTTGCTTATCGTGATTGGACAGGTTCATTGGAGCAGTTTCAATCTACTGAAGTGAATGTTGGAGCAAATTTGTTTACTTCTCCAAGTACTGATGTTGAGTTTACGGTTTACACAACAGGAAACGATGTTGCTCCTACAGATAATATTGGCATTCAAAATATCGTATTAGCTCCAGAAGTAACAAACACTTCTTTAATTGTAAAAGTTACAACAGATCGTTATGGTTCTGAATCTTCATGGAAAATTCGTAGAGGAAACAATACTGTATTGGCTTCTGGTGGTCCTTATACTGACCTAGCGGCTAATGGAGTTGCTGTTCAGCCAGAGGTTACTGTTACACTTCCAGCAATGGATTGTTACAAATTCGAAATGTTAGATTCTTACGGAGATGGTTTATGCTGCCTATACGGTCAAGGTGGTTATGAAGTAACTACATCTGATGGAACTGTAGTTCTCTCTGGTGGTGAATTTGGTGCTACTGATGCAAAACGAATCAGCTATGGTGTAACTTCTATCAGCGATGAAATTTCTGCAGCTTCTTTAAATGTATTTCCAAATCCATCAACAGGTATTTGTAATGTAACAATGAACATGACTAAAAATGAAGATGTGAGCATCCGTGTTTACAACATGTTAGGTGCATTGGTTTCTTCTCGCGATTTAGGAAGTTTAACTCCAGGTGATTACATCTACCAAGTAGATTTATCAACTCAAGCTTCTGGTGTTTACACAATGATGATGGTTACTTCTCAAGGTGTTCAAACACAATTGATCAGTATCAATCGTTAATAAATAGCGGCACAATTTTTATGGAAAAACCGGGAAGAAATTCCCGGTTTTTCTATTTTTACACGATTATGAAACAAATACTTCTTTTATCACTTCTATTTTCAGGAATTTTATCTGCTCAGGTTTTAGATAATAAACGTCCTTTACCTTCGGTTGATATTAAAACACTTGATGGAAAATCATTCAATTCGGCCGATTTTGACAATGGTGGAAAACCGATGATTATTAATTTTTGGGCAACTTGGTGTAAACCATGCATTGCAGAATTAACAAACATAGAAGAAGTTTACGAAGATTGGGTGAAAGAAACAGGTGTGAAAATAATTGCTGTTTCGATTGATGATTCGAGAAATGCTACAAAAGTGGCCCCTTTTGTTAATGGAAGAGGTTGGACTTACGAAATTTATCTTGACGCCAATTCAGATTTAAAACGTGCGTTGAATGTGAACAATCCGCCTCAAACATTTTTAATTAATGGCAAAAAGGAAATTGTTTGGCAACACAACGGATATTCCGAAGGCGATGAGAAAGAGCTTTATGAAATGGTTAAAAAGCTAGCCGAAGGAAAACCATTGAATTGAAATTTAGAATGAAATTTTATAGAAGAATCTTGTTATTGCTAGTAATAGCAAGCAATTCAGTTTTAGCTCAAACAATTGAGCAAGGAGAATTACATGGTAATTTTCAATTAGATGCTCAATATTATAATCAAGATTCCTTGATTGGAGCTCCGAATGTTCCTGAGAAAATTTTAAGTAACGGGTTCATGAATCTTTGGTACACTAAAGGAAATTTTAGCGGTGGTATTCGATATGAGAATTATTTGAATGTAATGCAGGGTTTCGATTCGCGTTACAAAGGATCTGGTATTCCGTTCAAGTTTGCTTCCTACAAAAACGACAAGTTGGAAGCAACGGCAGGTAATTTCTATGAGCAATTTGGTGGAGGTTTGGTACTTCGTGCATACGAAGAACGTGGTTTGGGTTATGACAATGCTTTTGACGGTTTCCGTATTCGATATCAACCTGTAAAAGGGCTTTATTTGAAAGGATTAATTGCTCGTCAACGTGCATTCTTTGCATTAAGTCCTGGAATTATCCGTGCATTTGATATGGAGGTAAATGTGAATGAATTAGTTCCTCAACTTGAAAATGCAAAAACAGCAGTCATTTTTGGTGGTAGTGCCGTAAGTCGTTATCAAAAAGATCAATCCGATTTTTATAATCTTCCCGAAAATGTGGCAGCATTCTCAGGTAGAATTAATATAATTCGTGGTAAATTCAATCTGCAATCGGAATATGGATACAAGATCAATGATCCGAATGCAACCAATAATACCATTTATCATCCAGGTCAAGCATTATCTATAACAACAACGTATTCAACAAAAGGTCTCGGAATACTTCTCTCAGCAAAACGACTCGATAATTTCGATTTTCGATCAGACAGAACTGCTACAGGAATTGGATCGAATGTGAATTTCTTACCTGCAATGGCGCAGCAACACACATACAATTTGCCAGCAACTATTTATCCATATGCAACACAGCCCAATGGTGAAATGGGATTTCAAGCAGAAGTCAATTACCGTTTAAAGAAGGGGTCCAAGTTAGGAGGCAAATATGGAACAGAAATTAAGGTGAATTTTTCAGGTACGAATGATATTGTAAAAAATGCAGTTGAAAATGACACTTTAGGGTATTCTTCTCCGTTTTTTCAAGTTGGTAAACAAATGATTTTCCGTGATTTCCATATAGAAATACATCGAAAATTCAATGCAAAATGGAAAGCAACTGTTATGTATTTGAATTGGGTGTACAATAAAGATATAATTCAAGGTTTGAGTGGATTCGGAACTATTTTCGCTGATATGGCTGTTGTGGATGTTGCATATAAAATCAATGCATCTCATACTATTCGTGTCGAAGCGCAGGCTCTTTTAAGTAAGCAAGATTTTGGAAGTTGGGCAATGGGAATGATTGAATATACGTTTGCTCCAAATTGGTTTGTTGCGGTTATAGATCAATACAATTATGGAAACTCCGATTCAAGCAAGCAGATTCATTACATTACAGGAAATACCGGTTTCAATAAAAATGGCAATCGAATTATGCTTCAATATGGTCGTCAGCGAGCGGGTATCTTTTGCGTAGGTGGTGTTTGTAGAAATGTGCCCGCATCTAATGGATTTTCAATTTCAATTACAAGCAGTTTTTAAATTGAATTCTGCTGATAAAAATTATAAATTTATCATTATGAAAAATGTCCTTCTATTTTTCTCTGCATTGCTAGTAATAGGTTTTTCTAGCTGCGATAAAATTGATGCTCCATATGGTCAAGCGTTGCCAACAACTCCGGTTAATGATACGGAGGTTGTTATGCGCAAAGTATTCATTGAAGATTTTACTGGGCAAACTTGTGGAAATTGTCCCAGAGCAGCAGAAGTATTAGAGCAGATTAATCAATTAAGGGGTGATAAAATTGTCTCAATGGCTTTACATGTTGGTTTCTTCGCTGAACCATCAGGCTCGTATTATTCTAATGATTATCGAACAACTATTGGAAATGAAATTGAACAGAATTTTGGAAATGAAATAGCAGGTCTTCCCAATGGTTTGGTTAATAGAAAATCGTTTGATGGAATTACCATTTTATCTAAAGACGCATGGGAAGCAAAATCAAGTGAATTGTTGGATTTGCCACCTGAAGCATTTATGTGGATTACGCCTACATATTCGGCAACTGATCGCTCATTGAATGTTTCTGTTCGAACTAAAATACTTCAAGACATTGAAGAGGGGCTTAATGTTATTCTCTATCTCACCGAAGATAGCATTGTTAGTGCTCAGAAAGATTATAGTCTTCCAAGTCCATCATTAATTCAATCATACACGCATCGTCACATGCTTCGTGCTGGCTTAAATGGAGCATGGGGTGAAACGTTAAGTGCACAAACAACTTATGCAGTTGGTGAGGAATTTATCACAACGGCTTCATATTCTATTCCAACTACATGGAATGCTGATCATGTTTCGGTTGTTGCACTTATAACCCGAACTGCATCAAAAGAAGTGGTTCAGGCCGAAGACAAAAAGATTAAATGATGTCGATTTATCGAATAGTTTTATTTCTTGCACTTGCTTTCCTGTTACCAATCTTGGGATTTTCGCAGAATTCCACTCCGAAAGTATTTCAAGGAGGTTTGCTCTTTGGTATAAATACAAGTCAAATAACTGGCGATAACTTAGCAGGTTACAATAAGCTAAGTCCAACATTGGGTGCTTTTGTTCGGATGAAATTGGGCGAAAAAACTGCCCTGCAAATGGAAATGGCCTATTTAGGAAAAGGAGCACACAAAAATCTTCGTCCAAGCGATTCTATTCCAACTTTATATTTATTGCGCTTACATTATATTGAAGTGCCGCTTGTTTTTCAATACGATTACAACAAGAAACTAAATTTCGAAATAGGCCCCTCACTTGGCGTTTTTTTTGGAAGTAGGGAAGAGGATTTGGATGGTGATATGAGTGGAATTTATTCTTCCCGTGAACAATTTAAGCCGTTTGACCTTTCTTTTACCGTTGGAGGAACATGGAAGTTTAATGAGAAATGGTCTTTTAATGTCCGATCTGCAAACAGCATCTTCCCCGTTCGAAATCATGATCAAAACACAAGTTTCCGACTCAATAAAGGGCAGTATACTTCCAGTATTATGGGTCGGTTTTTAGTTAATTTTTAAAGGATGAAAAAGCTGAAAATTGCTGTTGCGGTTACAGGTGCAAGTGGATCTATTTATGCTCAAGTGCTTCTTGAGAAACTTAAAGAACTAAGCAGTCAGATACAGGAAATTGGTTTGGTGTTTTCGGACAATGCCAAAGATGTTTGGGAATTCGAACTTGGCGATAAATCTTATGAAAATCTGCCTTTTAAAACCTATGCAAAGAATGATTTCTTCGCACCATTTGCTTCTGGGTCTGCTAAGTTTGATGTTGTAATCATTTGTCCATGTTCGATGGGAACATTAGGCCGAATTGCCAATGGCTTTTCGGATGATTTAATGACGCGTGCTGCTGATGTCGCTTTGAAAGAAAGAAGAAAGTTGATTCTTGTTGTTCGTGATACTCCTTATAGTCTCATTCATCTTCGCAACATGACTTCCATCACCGAAGCTGGCGGAATAATTTGTCCGGCGAGTCCATCGTTCTATTCTAAACCAAACAACTTCAAAGAATTATCTTCGACAGTCGTTGACCGTTTAATTGATTTAGCAGGTTTAGATCAACAAACCTATCGTTGGAGTTCCGATCAAGAGTGAACGATTAAGAATCGGTGTTTGAAATAAATTCAATATTCCTTTTCAATCCTAAAAATCCAGTTCGTTTTACCGCAGATTTACCAAAAACTCTATGGAAAGTTTCTTCGGTTAATTCT
>JBIPLZ010000103.1:0-7316 GCA_044369395.1 Flavobacteriales bacterium
TTTGCAATCGAATTTCAGGTATGGAATCATTGGAAATATAATCGCAAAAAGGCATTCTAATCAACTCCCCCCTAACCATTTGAATTAAAGTATCCCTCTGGCATTCGGGATTACTAACTAAATTTGCAGTACTGAAATTTTTATATTTTATTGGATAAAATCGAATAACTACTGCGAATTGATCGGGGTCTAACTGCAACTTTCTTTGTTCGTTTTGTTCACCGATACGATTCGTTTCAATTAACTCAATTTGAACACCTTCCTCTAAAAGAAGATCTTCTATTTCTTTAATTCTTTGTTGATTAATTAAAGAAAGTTCACGGCCAGAAGAATAATCTGGGATGTAGATTTTAATTTTTAATGCTCGAATTATTTCGGGATTAACCGAATAGATACTTTCGCGCGAATAATCTAAAATGTTATCAGTATTCTTTTCGAAAGCAATATGAAGGGTATCATAAACTGCTCTGGTTGGTTCGGGATCTCCTGAAACAAGAGCTATTCCCGTTAGTATTAAATGAAACATAGACAGCAATTTTAAGGGTGAAGTATGTCTGTTTCATGATTTTGTTTTTTCTTATAACTAAGCGAGTTGATTAAATATTGTACATTAAGTAAAATAATATTTCATTCATTAATTTTTTGGATTCAAATAACACTTTATCAAGACATTAAAAATTGATAATTACAAATAAATACAAAAAAAATCCCTGAACGTAAGTTACGAACAGGGATTTTTTTCATAAAAACCAAATTAAATTCCTTGAGAGAAAATCAAATCGTCGTCTTCGATAATATCATGGTCGGAAATTAATACAGCACGCTCCACAAACGCTTTCAGTTCGCGCACATTGCCACTCCAAGGATGTTGCATCATCATTTTAAGTGCATCGGAAGAAAAACTTTTAAGTGGAATTCTATTCGAATCACAAAAACCACGCAACATACTTTTCGCTAATAACAATATGTCGTTATCGCGTTCACGCAATGGCGGCAAGTGAATTAGAAATCCTTGCAATCGATAGTACAAATCTTCACGCATCTTGCCGTCTTTTACACGCTGTGCGAGATTTTTATTGGTGGCTGCAATAATTCGAACATTCAATGGAATTTCTTTATTCGAGCCCAATCGGGTGATTTTACTTTCTTGCAAAACACGTAGCAATTTGGTTTGCATGTGAATGTCCATTTCTCCAATCTCATCCAAGAAAATAGTTCCTTCATTGGCTTCTTCAAATTTCCCGATGCGCTTGCTGTCGGCCCCTGTAAATGCGCCTCGTTCGTGTCCAAACAATTCACTTTCCATCAAATCTTCGGGAATAGCTGCAACATTCACCGCAACAAATGGCCTATTTTTTCTGGTAGAATTATAATGTATCGCCGATGCAACGAGCTCCTTTCCTGTTCCACTTTCACCCGTAATCAACGCAAGCATGTTTGTTTTCTCCACCTTCTGAATAAGTCGAAGAACCTTCAAAATAGCTTGACTTTCTCCAATGATGCGATCATAGCGATGGCGATCGATAATTTGTTCGCGCAAGGTGTCAACTTCCTTCCTCAAATTTACTGTACTGCTATGCTTCTGAACTTTTAGATCGAGCATGGTTAAGGCATTATCGTCTTTATTGATGTACTCCTCTGCCCCATTTTCGAACGCTTCAATGACCACATCCACTTTTTCTTGACCCGAAATTAGGATGGTTTTAATTTGTTCGTTGAAGTTCTTAATTTCTTTCAGTAAATCAATTCCCGTTGTGTTGGGTAAATTATAGTCCAACACTACGATGTCTGGGTTTAAATGTAAATTTCTGCGGAAATCATCTCCATTATTAAATAAGGTGACTTCATTTTGATCGTTAGACTCTAATTTTTGCTTAATCAATTGCGAGAAAAATTCATTGTCCTCAACCACAAATATGCGCGTGATGTATTTGCCCATGGTTCCTATTTTATAAACAGTAGCTGTTATTTATTTAGTTTATAATCGTAAAGAAATTTGCAAGAAACATACGGGAAAATTTCCTCATTTTGCAATGCAATTTTTAAATATCGTGAGACTTTCTATAATTATTTTATTTACCCTTTTCCTTTGTTATAATGCCATAGCTCAGTCTATTTATTTTACCGACAATAACACCGGAAAGCCCTTGCAATATGTAAAGGTAACCTGTAGCAAAGATAGCTCAGTGTTTTATTCGGGTGAGGATGGTATTGTGCTAATTCCTCGGTCTTGGAAAAAACAGGTTATTAAAGTATCTTCATTTAATTATTTATCATTTGACATCACTCCCGACCGTTGGATAAAGAATCGTTTGGAAATGCAGCTCCAAACAAGAAACGACAATATAATTAGGACATTTCACTACACTAGTACTCGACTTCAAGCAGATGTAAATTCGCTTCCTTTTGATATTTATCAGCTTCAAAAACCATCAGTATTAAACCCTAGCAATATGGCCGATGCATTGGAACGTAGCGGGGAAGTGTTTGTTCAGCGAAGTCAATTGGGTGGCGGAAGTCCTGTTGTTCGTGGATTTGAGGCCAATCGACTGTTGCTTGTTGTGGATGGAATTCGCATGAATACAGCTATTTTTAGGGCGGGACATCTACAAAACCTATTACGCATTGACCCGAATTCTGTGGGAATGGTGGAAGTCGTTTCGGGTTCGGGATCTTCAATTTATGGGAGCGATGCTCTTGGAGGTGTCATTTCGATTAATACTCAAGCTGCATCGAAAGTCACGAATTTGAAAAATCATGAATTCCATTCGGGATTTACTATTCGGAATTCATCGGGCAATTTTCAGTATTTCGACCAAGAGAATTTAGTCAATGTTTGGATGAACGCCGGTTTTAAAAAATGGGGAGTTCGCACCTCAATTACATTGGGCAGTTTTGGCGATTTACGGCAAGGATCCATAAAGCCAATTGATTCATGGAGCTCGAATATCTATGTAAGCAACAAAAACTCAAAGGACATAAGCAATTCAAATCCGAATCCCTTAGTTCAGAGGCGCTCGGGGTATCAGCAACTGGATGTTCAACAACGCTGGTTGTATGATTCGGAAAAGGGATATAGACATCAATTGAATTTCCAATATTCACTGAGCTCGAATGTAAACCGCTACGATCGTTTATCTGAACGGCAATACAATCAGAAACCAGTCTATGCAGAATGGTATTATGGACCCGAAATGCGCGCTTTAGCTGCATATCAGCTCGACTTCTTTAATGCAACAAAGTGGTTTGATACTGGAAAGATCATTGCGAGTTTCCAAATGAATAATGAAAGTCGTATTTCGAGGAAGTTTGAAAATCCAAACCAAACATCACGTTCGGAAGAGGTGCTTTCTTATAACCTCAATGGAGATTGGGCGAAAAACATCGGATTTTTTAAATTTTTCTATGGATTTGAAGGCTATTACAACACTGTGAAATCGGAAGCATTTACTGAAAATATTCTTACGGGAGAACTTTCGAATGCTAGCACACGCTATCCTGCCGGAGGAAGTTCGGTGAGTAATGCAGCAGTTTACACATCTTTCCAGCACGTTTTTTTAAAGAAAATTACAATTGCTGGCGGACTTCGATATACCTACAATGTATTGAAATCGGATTTTGGGATTCAGCCTTTTTATCCTTTTCCATTCCAAACTGCTATTCAGAAAAACGCGATACTTTGCGGTCAAATTGGTTTGATTTATCGACCAATAAACCGTTTGGATATAAAAGCGAATCTTTCCCAGGGCTTTCGAGCAGCCAATGTGGATGATATGAGTAAAGTATTCGACTCCAATCCTGGAATCCTCGTTGTTCCAAACGTTCAGTTAAAAGCCGAAAGAACCGAGACGTTTGATGGCTCGATAAGCTGGAATAAAAACGGACGTTTCTCATTCAATGCGGGAGCGTTTTACACACTTCTCCACGATGCTATTGTTTTGGGAAAATCGACTTTTAATGGCGCCGATTCAGTTATGTATGATGGAACTTTATCGGCTGTACGAACCAATGTCAATGCACAACAAGCCTATATTCAAGGAGCAAACATTGGCTTCACGTGGAAAGTGATAAGCAATTATAGTATCCATACAAGTATGCATTTTACCGAAGGGAAGTTTAAAACTGATTCAAGCGATCAGCGCCTAGACCATATTCCACCTTTGTATGGAAAAATTGCCATTGATCGCATGGTAAATCGCAAATGGTCGGGCTCTATTTGGATGATGTTTAACGCAGAAAAGCCTCTCAATAAATACAATGTAAACGGTGAAGATAATTTGCAATATGCCACTCCCAATGGAACACCTGCTTGGCAAACATTCAATGTGCAAATCTCTTGGAATCCGAAGAAGACGATGCAATTAAGCACAGCTTGCGAGAATATACTTGACACTCAATACCGTGTTTTTTCAAGTGGAATAAGTGCTCCAGGCCGATTGATTCGACTAACTCTCAAAGCCAATTTCTAAATCTCAATGCTTCTATTATGAGTAATCCTCGCAATATCTATCACATCGTACAAAAGTCGGAATGGGATCAACAGATCGACCTACCCCAATATACAGCTGCTTCCTTGGACATTGAGGGATTTATTCACGCTTCGAATTTGGAGCAGATTGCTGGAACGTTGAGTCGTTTTTTCGCAACAGAAATTGACAACGTGGTGATTCTGAAAATTGACACTACTTTACTCATTCCCAAATTGATTTATGAACCGGCAGGTGATGAATTATTCCCTCATATTTTTGGTGGGATTAATAAGAATGCGATTGTTGAAATTTTGGGCGAGGAATTTATTCGAAATCTATAAATCAACAAATAAAGGCTCACAAACTTCCGGAATTAATCCAGCATTCTTCCCTTCGAGCATTAAGCGTTCAATCGCAGCTCGCCCCTTCTCACCCAAAGAAATACTGTATTCGTTTACATAAAGTGCAATGTGTTGCTTCATCACATCTTGCGACATTTCTTGTGCATGTTCTGAAACATAATTCATGGTGCCTTCGCGATTTTCAAATGCATGTTCTACACTGTTGCGTATGGATTTACCTATTTCAATTTTTTGGGATTTGGGAAGCGTTCTTTTCACAACGATACAGCCTAAAGGAATTGGCAAACCGGTTCTATTCTCCCAATATTCACCCAAGTCGATGATTTTATTTAAGCCGCGTTCGTGATAGGTAAAACGATTTTCGTGAATAATTAAACCCGCATCAATCTTTCCCGACAAAACGGCTTCTTCAATGTCAGAAAATAACATCACCACTTTATTTTTCGCCTCTGGGAAAGCCATCGACAAGAGTAAATTGGCAGTGGTCGTTTCTCCTGGAATACCAATTTTAAGATGATTGATTTGACTTGCTTCGGGCACTATCGTATTTTTAGAGATGAG
Source organism: Flavobacteriales bacterium (assembly GCA_044369395.1). Classification (GTDB taxonomy): domain Bacteria; phylum Bacteroidota; class Bacteroidia; order M30B66; family M30B66; genus CALQRR01. Next base: position 5,393 of record JBIPLZ010000103.1, read on the forward strand.
CAATGGCCCACATCCAAAACCTAAAGCACTTCCTGCATCCAGAACCTGATAGTGGTTTGAAGCTGCGGCCAAAATCCCGAAAGAAAGTTTGGTTATGTCTAAATCGGCGTTTAGTGCTTTACGATTTAACTCATCTACATCGGCCATGAAAACATCCAAATACTCCGAATTTTCAAGTTTATTATTGACAAGTGCATCGAAAATAAACGTGTCGTTCGGGCAAGGAGAAAAGCCGATTTTCATGAATTAGATTGAGTATAATTTATTGGTGAGTAACGATGAGTTTTTGAGGAGTAGAAATCGAGTTATTCGGAGTCAATATATTGGCGAAATAAATTCCGTTGGGCAACTCTTTCAAAGAAAGCATGTTTTTCCCTTTGGAAACCAATTCAGTTATAATAATTCGGCCTTGCATATCACGAATTTGGAGACTTCCCTCCTTTTCAATTTCAAGAAAGATCTGTTCGTCGCTTGGATTGGGATATAGTTTGAATGCACGATTTTCAGGTGTTTGAATAGATAAATTATATCCTACTAAATAGCCCAATGATCGTGAATTCCCAGAAACAAGTTGAGTGTAAGACATCAAGCGATACCCAATTTCTTTGGCATAAAACAAATAGGTATCGGTTGTATCAATATTAATTTCTCCTGAAGACCAACCACCGGGATTGGTATAAGAATAAATGGTATCTGTAATAAAAGAACGTTGTTTTAAGCGAAGCACTTCAAAATTACCAATGGGAAGCATGAGTCTTCCCCATGCATCTGCTTCCACTTCAAAACGACTGTAATTAAATTGTCGAATTGAATCTGATCCGGGAAAGAACGCTGCATATTGAACTCTATATTGCTGAGTAAAAGAAAATGTATCAGTATAATTCAGGGGATAAGGAAATGTAATTTGCGGCGTGTTATATTGAAAAACATTGTATGTGCTGTTAAATGCATCGTAATTAACCTTCCCTAAAATACGAGCTCCAGCAGGAGTAATTTCTTCGTAGAAATAATTACTGATTGTGGATGACAAGCCATAATCGGCCGTGGGGAATTCATCGTAAAATGGAGTTAAATCCGCTTTTGAAATCTTCAATGTATCGGCAATAACTTGATCAATCCAGCTAAAATCCCATGTTTGATTAGGACCAGTACTAAGCGAAAGATCAATATTTAACAAACCCGTATTTTGATAACCGCGATAGTATTTATTATCATAATCGTAATAATCACTTCGAGTTAACGTAATTTGTCCCTGAAGAAATGAGGCGGATATTAAGAGAAAAACAAGAATGCAGAAATGTTTCATAATTTGAAATTAAACAAATAATTGATTTATTTCAAATTAGCACTTAATTCATTTCGTTTAATAGCATCAATTGATTTTCGAGCGCTTGGATTTTTTGAATAGCGTCAGCTTCTTTTTGCTTTTCGGAATCTACCACTTCTTTTTTCGCATTGGCCATGAAGCGTTCGTTCTGCAATTTTTTCAAAACAGAATCCAAAAATCCGCGCGTGTATGTGAGTTCTTTTTCCAGTTTTTCTTTCTCTGCTTCCAAATCCATCGATTCGTTTGCAGGCAAAAAGAATTCATCGTTGCCAACCATCAATTGAAACGAACCTTGCGGCTTTTCTGAAACATAGTTAAGCGAAGAGAGATTCCCCAATTTCTCCAAAACCGCGGTGAAGGGCAAAAGATTTTGTTGAGTCCTAGATCCACAACTTAAGTCGAGTGTTTCTTTGGGAGAAATCCCTTTTTCATTTCTGAAATTACGAACCGCCGCAACAACACTTCGAACTTGTTCAAACTCTTGAATAACTTGAGAATCGAAGGATGAAACTTTTGTTTGAGCATCCATCATTAGAAATGTACCCGGTGTTCTTTCAGAAAGGAAATGCCAAATTTCTTCCGTAATAAATGGTGTAA
>JBIPLZ010000104.1:0-7278 GCA_044369395.1 Flavobacteriales bacterium
AAGGGAACGAGATTCTTGAATCGCATATCAACTCCGATTATAAATACGGTTTCACCACCGATATTGAGATGGATTCTGCGCCTAAAGGTCTCAATGAAGACATTATCCGTTTTATTTCTGCGAAGAAAAATGAACCGCAATGGCTTCTCGATTATAGACTTAAGGCCTTTCGTCATTGGCTTACTTTAGACGAACCAACTTGGGCGCATGTTCATTACCCGAAAATCGATTTCCAAAATATCATCTATTATTCAGCACCCAAAAAAACCAAACAACTTAATAGTCTCGACGAAGTTGACCCCGAGCTTTTAAAAACGTTTGAAAAATTAGGGATTTCGCTTTTAGAACAGAAACGCTTAACAGGTGTTGCCGTTGATGCAGTAATTGATTCTGTTTCTGTAAAAACTACGTTCAAAGAAAAATTAGGAGAATTGGGTATCATTTTCAGCTCTTTCAGTGAAGCTGTTCATGAACATCCAGAACTCATTAAAAAATACATGGGCTCGGTTGTTCCTTACACCGACAATTATTACTCCGCATTAAACTCCGCAGTATTTACCGATGGTTCATTCTGCTATATTCCAAAAGGAGTCCGTTGTCCGATGGAATTGTCAACTTATTTCCGAATCAATGCTTCTGGAACAGGACAGTTTGAAAGAACGTTAATTGTTGCAGACGAAGGCGCTTATGTGAGCTATCTTGAAGGATGCACAGCTCCTATGCGCGACGAAAATCAACTACACGCTGCGGTGGTAGAAATTGTTGCTCAAGAGAAAGCAGAAGTAAAATACAGCACTGTTCAAAATTGGTATCCTGGTGACAAAAACGGAAAAGGTGGAATTTATAATTTCGTTACGAAACGTGGAATTTGCGCTGGTTTTGGAGCAAAAATTTCCTGGACTCAAGTCGAAACCGGTTCTGCCATTACGTGGAAATATCCAAGTGTGATTCTCAAAGGTGATAATTCGGTTGGTGAATTTTATTCGGTTGCCGTTACCAACAACATGCAACAAGCCGACACGGGAACCAAAATGATTCATTTGGGAAAAAATACCAAAAGCACGATCATTTCCAAAGGAATTTCGGCTGGAAAAAGCCAGAATAGCTACCGAGGTTTGGTGAGAATTAGCCCCAAAGCAAGCAATGCACGAAATTTTTCGCAATGCGATTCTTTACTCATGGGAGATCAATGTGGGGCGAATACGTTTCCCTACATCGAAATAAAAAACCCAAGTGCCATTGTTGAACACGAAGCAACAACTTCCAAAATTGGAGAAGACCAGCTTTTCTATTGCAAACAACGTGGTATCGATACAGAAAAGGCAATTGGCTTAATTGTTAACGGTTATTGCAAAGAAGTATTGAAGCAATTACCCATGGAATTTGCCGTAGAAGCACAAAAGCTTCTTTCTGTTAGTTTAGAGGGAAGTGTAGGATAATTTCTTAATTGGAAATAAACGGTCTGCATTTTAAATCCTTTTTCAAGATTCGGGAAGGCTTTCATTGGAAAGCTCATTCTTTTCTTTACTTCTTTTCCAAAGCACCTCACCGATAACGGTCGACATAATGAGAACGGCTCCAATGTAAAATCCAGAACCCAATAATTTGTGTTCTTGAAATACAATAAAGGCAAGCGCAATTCCATAAACCGGTTCAAGATTTATTGCGAGATTCACGGTAAAAGCACTCAAAGATCGCAAAGAACTAAGTGATAAATTAAAGGCGATAACCGTACAAAATAAACTCAGCAGAAATAAGTATCCCCAGTCGGAACTTATGGGAAGCCAACTGCCTTGAGGAAACCAAAGATTCACTAAAGGCATAAACATGGAGAGCAAAATAAATCCCAAGCTCATTTCATACAAAGACAGCAAGCGCGAATCGTATCTATTTACAATAGATTTGTTAAATACGGTAAAGAGCGCACTAAAAAATGCAGAAGCCAATCCAACCAAAATACCGACAATGTGCTCTTGTTGGTCGGTTGCCATAAACGATACACCAACAATAACAAGCAATGAAAATACTATTTGAGGACCTGAAATTTTTCTTTTGAAAAAAATGGGTTCCAGAATCGCAGTAAATAAGGTAATCGATGAAAGGCAAATCATGGCCACCGAAACATTCGCCAATTTAATGGAGCCATAAAACAAAATCCAATGAAAAACGATGGCCAATGAAATCATGGCAATTTGCAGAAAATCGCGCCAAGGCAAAATGCGAAAACGACCAATGATTTTAACATAAATAAACATCAACACCGCAGTCATCCAGAGCCGATGCCAGACCAATAATCCCGCATCGAGGGTTATGAGTTTTCCAAGAATTCCAGTAAAACCGAATAAAAATACGGCCGAATGAAGTTCAAGATAAGCCGTTGGATTTCTTTTATTACTCATCTTTTAGATTAGATAAATGGGTTTCCCAAAAGATTGTTTACTTGAAAAATGGATTGTGTAAACGCTCGTTTCCGATAGTAGTTGATGGTCCGTGACCTGAGTGGACGGCTGTATTATCAGGCAAAGTGAACAATTGAGTTCGCACACTTTCCAAAAGTACGTCCATATTCCCTCCGGGCAGATCGGTGCGACCAATACTTCCTTGAAAAAGCACATCTCCAGCAATGACAAAATTCTGAGTAGCCGAATAAAGCGAAACTTCTCCGGGCGCGTGACCAGGTGTGAAAAGCAATTGAATACGCTCATCACCAAGAATAATATCATCCAAACTATCCAAACTTAGCAAAGGTTCTGGCTGCGGATCCGATTGAATTCCCCACATGGAGCCATATGATTCAACCGCATTCAATAGTGATAGTTCGAACGAATGTATTTCGGGAGTTAATCCATACATGTTGCTTACAAAAGGATTTCCTAAAACATGGTCGATGTGGCAATGCGTATTGATTAGTCGAACGGGATTCAACCCTTTTTCTCGGATAAAATCCTGCAGTTGTTTCTTTTCCTGCGGAGAATAACATCCAGGATCTACAATAATACAATCGAGATTTTCGGCCCAAATGAGCCAGGTATTTTCCTGAAAAGGATTGAAGGTAAAATGATGTAAATGAAGCATAGCGAAAGATGCAAAAATAACGGGCTTTTCATACATTTACCAAAACACGTTTTCTTGCGAATTCTGCTCATTTATATTATCATTTTATTGGCTGCAATGCCTGTAAATGCTCAATTTTATAATGGGTCGAAGATGGATTTTGGGAAAAACAGGATTCAGTATAAACCCATCGAATGGTCGTTTTATCGATTCGAACGCATGGATGTTTATTTTTATTCGGGAGGAAAAGAGCTCGCTAAACGCACTGCACAAACAGCCGAATCGACTCTTGCAGAATATGAACAACTATTCGATTACACCCTTGAAAATCGAATCCAATTACTTGTTTTTAACCGTCTCTCCGATTTAAAACAAAGCAATGTTGGGCTTGGCGGACAAAGCATCGATAACCTCGGAGGAACAACACGCATGGTGGGAAGCAAAGTTTTGTTGTATTTCGAAAATGGGACAGCGTCATTTGTTGAACAGATTCGAAGTGGCATAGCCGAAGCAGTTGTTAATGAATTCCTTTACGGAAGTGATTTTCGCGATCGCCTTCGAAGTTCAACCTTGCTGAACATCCCCAATTGGTATCACAAAGGCTTGGTAAATTGGATGAGTCGCCCATGGAATTCAAGGATTGACGACCAAGTTCGGGATGGTATTTTATCTGGCCGATTCTTGAAATTTAATCACCTCGAAGGAAACGACGCCTTGATTGCAGGAGAATCAATTTGGCATTACATAGCGACAACCTACGGAACAAAAGTAATTCCAGACATTATTGAAATGACACGCGCTGCAAGAAGTGTGGAAACGGGATTTGAATCTGTGCTTGGCATTGGCCTGAAAAGTCTCACCCAAGAATGGCTGAATTATTACGACAAAAGATATTACTACAAAACATCTCCTTTCAAAGAAGCCCTTGGTGAAAATCAAATTAAAAAGTTTAGGAAAGGATATCAATACAGAGAAATCAAACTCAGTAAGGATGGAAGATACCTGGCTTATGTGAGAAATGAATTTGGGAAGAACATACTCTTTCTGCATGATTTTGAAACTGGAAAAAGAAAGAAGATTCTGCGAATTGGAAAAAAACTGCCCAACTTTAACGACCTAAGTTATCCCGTATTAGCTTGGCATCCTAACGGCGAATTACTCCTATACTGCGACGAACACAAAAGCAGATTGCGTTTGAATTTTTATTCTTTGAAAGATGGAAGCATTCAACGGAAATTCATCGATCAAGTAAATAAAGTGATGAGCCTGTCGGTTTCGCCTGATGGGAAAAACATTGCAATGGTTGCGCTCAAAGAAGGACGTAATGACCTATTCATTTTCAGCAATATTGCCAATACCTTCAAACCCATCACGATGGATGAATGGGACGAAGCGAATCCACAATGGATGCCAGATGGGAAAAAGCTCATTTTTAGCTCCAATAGAAAAAGCGATTCCTTGTTTGCTCCTGGTGTTTTACCCAGAATTCCATCGCATGCTCATGACCTCTTTATTGTTAGGCCTTTCGAAAACGAGAGCGTAGTTAAACGCATTACAAACACTCCTTATATTCATGAGCAGCAAGCGATTCCTATAAGTAATAACGACTTAATCTATCTGAGCGACGCAAACGGAATAACAAATCGCTATGCAGCATATTTCGACAGCAGCATTGCCTTTGTTGATACCATTACCCATTACCGATATTTTCTTGTTTCAAAACCAATCAGCAATTATCAACATGGAATAATTGAACATGCTGTGAATTCAGATGGGAAGGGTTTTGAACTCATTGAAAAGAATGGGAATCCATTTATCCTAAAAAGCACGAACGATTCCTCATTTCAAGATAATGTTAAACTTCCTTCGACACGATGGGCAAATCAGCTTAACCCGATTGAAATTAAAAATCAACCACTTACAAAACCAATTAATCCTAGCCAAGAAATACCTAAAGTTCGAAAAATTGTGGTGTTTGGTGATGATAAAACCAAGACCGAAATTTCACCATTCAAAAACGAAACGAATATAGGAGCCGATACATTCAAACTTACACGTCAGCGTTTTTATGAAACAGCTTATTACGCTGATTTTTTAACCTATCAGATAGATCGAGGTTTCTTAAATCAAACCTACCAACCTTTTTCAGAAAGCGGTTTCCAAAATCCTCCTATTAATGGACTTTATCGAATTGGCCTATCCGATTTATTTGAGGATTACCGTATAACAGGAGGTATTCGCCTGGCCGGAAATTTAACGGGCAATGAATATTTAATTGCGTTTCAATCGCAAAAACAACGTCTCGATCGAACACTTATACTTCACCGACAAGGATTACAAAGCAATTTAATTGATGGTACCCGCGTGCTTCTTCATACAGTAAGTGGAAAATTATCGTATCCATTCAGCGAAGTGGCTCGCATTGATGGAAGTCTATCATACAGAAACGACCGAACCGTTTTTATTTCAACCGACCTCGCTAATCTTTTGAGGCCAACGAATTTCGCCCATTGGGGAATGGCAAAAACCGAATTTGTTTTCGATAATACGTTCCCTGCAGGTCTTAATATGATGACGGGAACACGTTTTAAAATCACAGCTGAACATTTCCATCGACTCGAAGAACGTAAAACTTCTGTAACAGTTATCGGCGCCGATTTTCGACAATATGGTAGAATTATGCGTGAAATGATTTGGGCTGCCCGACTGGCTGGAGCAACGTCTTTTGGACCCAATAAAGTGATGTATTACTTGGGCGGTGTTGATTCTTGGTTTGTACCAAAATTTGACAATTCGCTTCCATCCGACCTCAATCAAAAATACATGTTCCAAACCTTGGGAACCAATGTTAGAGGATTTTATCAAAATTTCCGAAATGGCTCTAGTTTCGCGGTTCTTAATACAGAAGTCCGATGGAATATTTTACGCTATCTATTTAAATTCCCATTAAAATCGGACTTTCTAAACAACATTCAAGTTGTTGGTTTTGCCGATGCAGGAACCGCTTTTACGGGTTCTTCTCCCTATTCTGATGACAATACATTCAATCAAAAAACCATCGAAAGTGGGCCAATCAAAGTGGTTTTGAAAAATCAGCGAGAACCCTTGATTGCCGGTTTCGGAATGGGTGTCCGTACTCGAATACTTGGTTATTTTGTTCGCTTAGATATGGCCCGAGGTTTAGATGATGGTATTTTATTACCTTCGGTTTTGTATCTATCATTCTCTACCGATTTTTAAATCAATGTCAAAAAAAACACCCATGGGCATTACAACAATTATCATTCTGCTTGTTATCGGATTGTTTGCAGGTATTGCAAGCGGACTTGTTGGAATTGGCGGAGGAATTATCATTGTTCCCGCCTTGGTTTATTTTCTGAGCATGTCGCAGCAAAGCGCCCAAGGTGTTTCCATTGGTATGTTGCTCATGCCGGTTGGATTTTTAGCTGCTTACAATTATTATACAGCCGGAAACCTAAACTTCAAATACAGTCTGGTTATCGGAATCACCTTTATATTAGGCGCTTGGATTGGATCTAAAATATCCTTGCAAATTTCACCAGACACGATGCGCATAATATTCGGTGTTTTTATCTTGTTAATTGCGTTGAAAATGATTTTCAACAAATAGAGATTAAATGGATTCAACTATTAAACAGCAAATTCAGGAGGAAGCCGCTCGTGTTTTTCCAATCGTTCAAATCATACGACGCCATATTCATCAGCATCCCGAACTCTCTTTTGAGGAAATCAAAACGAGTCAATATGTGGCAAGGAAACTATCTCAATTTGGCATTGAATTCACTTCAGGTTGGGTTGAAACTGGCATTCGGGCGGTTATAAAAGGAAAAGGAAAAGGAAAAACCATTGCCCTTCGCGGAGATATGGATGCATTGCCGATTTTGGAAACAAATGAAACTGATTACACTTCGGTGAATACGGGTGTAATGCATGCATGTGGGCACGACGTTCATACGGCTTGCGTTTTGGGCACTGCCATAGTTTTACAGAAATTAAGTGATTTGTGGTCTGGAGAAGTGATCCTGATTTTTCAACCGGGCGAAGAAAAACTTCCTGGTGGAGCAAGATTGATGTTGGAAGCCGGAATTTTTGATGATGTTCAACCATCATCTGTTCTTGCTCAACATGTTTTCCCTTCATTACCTGCTGGGAAAGTTGGTTTTAGAGCGGGTAAATACATGGCATCGACTGATGAATTATACA
>JBIPLZ010000105.1:0-7267 GCA_044369395.1 Flavobacteriales bacterium
AAAGTTAACAGGACAAAATTATGTCGAACGAACACTGTTACTTGCCATTCGAAATAACATTGCCATTTATGCCATTCATACCAACCTCGATCATGTGCAAACTGGCGTGAATAAAGAAATATCCGACCGACTTGGATTAATCAACACACGCATTTTACAACCTAAATCAAAACAACTGCTCAAACTGATTACGTATGTGCCGCATGCTCATGCCGAAACAATAAGAGTTGCCTTGTTTCAAGCAGGCGCTGGACATATTGGAAATTACGATGAGTGTTCTTTTAACTTAGAAGGCATCGGTACATTTCGGCCAAGCAGCGATGCAAATCCTTTTATTGGGGAAGCGGGCAAACGTCAACTTGAACCCGAAACCCGCATCGAATTAGTGGCTCCGGTTTGGTTGCAAGATCGCATTTCGGAAGCACTTTTCGAGGCGCATCCATACGAAGAAGTGGCTTACGATTGGACTATTTTAGAAAATCCAATCCAAACAGTTGGAGCAGGAATGCTCGGCGAATTAGCTGAACCAATTGATTCAATAAATTTCATTAACCATATAAAACATGTTTTTGGAGGTGTTGTTCGACACACTTCCATTACAAAATCTCAGATTAAATCGGTCGCCCTTTGTGGCGGTTCGGGTAGTTTTTTGCTTCAGGATGCGATTCGTGCCAATGCCGATATTTTCATTTCTTCCGACTTTAAATACCATCAATTTTTCGATGCAGACGAACGAATTATAATAGCTGATATAGGACACTTTGAAAATGAGCAATTTACAATACCATTAATTCATAGGTTTCTGAATGAAAAATTCCCTAACTTCGCCGGCTATTTAACAACAATTTTGACCAATCCAATACACTACGTCTGACAACTATGAGCGCAACACTTCCAGCAGAAACCAAATCAGATATTACAGTTGAAGAAAAACTTCGTGCACTTTACAAACTGCAGTTGGTTGATACCAAGATTGATAAAATTCGCCTGGTTCGCGGAGAATTACCTCTTGAAGTTCAAGATTTAGAGGATGAATTAGCCGGACTTGAAACACGTATCAACAACCTTCAATCTGAAGTTAAGCAATTAGATGATTCAATCATCGAGAAAAAAAATGCGATAAAGGAATCGCTTTCATTGATTGCTAAATACGAAGCACAACAAGGAAACGTGCGTAACAATCGCGAATTCGACTCAATCAACAAAGAAATTGAATATCAAACTCTTGATATCCAGCTTTCTGAAAAGAGAATGAAGGAATTTAAATCCAGTATCGATGCTAAGAATGATTTGATTGTTGTTTCAAAAGCTAATTTCGAAGAACGTAGCAAAGATTTGGAACATAAAAAAGCAGAGTTAGCTGATATCGTTGCTGAAACTGAGAAAGACGAAGAAAAACTTTCGGAAGAATCAAGCAAAGCAGCTGTTCACATCGAAGAACGCCTTTATGCTGCTTATAAGCGAATTCGTACAAATGCAATTAACGGTTTAGCCGTTGTTACAGTTCAACGTGATTCTTGTGGTGGTTGCTTCAATCATATTCCACCGCAACGTCAAATGGACATTCGTCTTCGTAAAAAAATCATCGTATGCGAGTATTGTGGTCGTCTTTTGGTTGATCCTGAAATTGCAGCAGACCTTCTAATAATAGAATAATTTAAAAAGGACGCTTATCTTTGAAGGGATTACTTACGAGTAATCCCTTTTTTTATGCTGCTACGTCTGCTTTTCGGTTTGCTTTTGTTTCCCATGTTGCTGCAGGCTCAAGGAACATTTGTTCTATCTGAAAATGCTATCAAAGCCTATCAAGCTTGCAGCCGTTTCCAAATAAATCAAGCCAATCAATTTATCCAAATCGAAAAAAAAGTAAATCCTGCCAATGGATTTATTTACCTCATTGCGAACTATTGCGATTTTTTAAAAGTCTTAATCGAAGACGATCCACTCGAATACCGAAAAGCCTTAGCGAGAAGATCTCAACGGATTATAAATCTCGAGATTTATGATAAGTCCTCACCTTATTACCGCTATTGTTTGGCTGAGATTTATTTGCAATGGAGTTTCTTACGTTTTAAGCAGGGGGAGTTGTTAAAAGCAGCAAATGAACTCCAAAAGGCCAATTCATTGCTTATTGAAAATTCCAAAATCCATCCAGATTTTATTTTAAATAAAAAAGGATTGGCTATTGTCCACATTTTGGCGGGCAGTATTCCCGATAACCTTCAATGGATTGCCAATATCGCAGGCATTCATGGAAATGCAAGTCAAGGAGAACGCGAATTAAATGAAGTAATATCCTTCTGCCGAAAAAACCCAAACATCCGTTTCCTTCTGCCGGAAATGCTATTTTTCAAACAGATACTCAAGATCAACCTCATGGATCAGTCGTTATTGCAACCTGTTTCTTCGAGCATTGATTCTATCTATAAAAATGAACCCATCATACAATACATTGACATACTCCTAGCTCAAAAAACACAGCATGCATCTGATGTTATAAAACGTATCGAAAAGTTCCAATTACAAGACAATGGAATTTCGTTCTGCTATCTACATTACTTGAAAGCAGAAGCGTTAATGAATCTGAACAGACCTACTAATAATGGATTTCAACATTTTTTGAATTGTTTCAAAGGAAAGCACTTCAAGCAAGCAGCGCTTCGTCGAATAGCATGGCAACATTTACTAAATGGAAATACGTTTGAATATCAAAACAACATGCGGCGAATTATTGCATTGGGTGATGCTAAATCGGAAGAAGATAAACAGGCTGTCCTCGATGCATCTTCAAAACAAATTCCCGATACCAATGTATTGAGAGCGCGATTGCTTTTTGATGGTGGTGATTTCAAACAATCAATTGTTCGTTTGTTATCACTTCCAGTTAAAGATAGAAACTTAGCATTTATTTCCGAACGGGCATATCGTTTGGGGAGGTCTTACCAGATGCTCAATAAAAACGATGAGGCCATTTCTTGGTTTAGCATTGCGATAAATAGCGGAGAAAATTTGCCGGAATATTTTGCAGCTTCTGCGGCTTACAACTCAGGGAAGATTTTTTTAACACAAGGTAAATTACAGGATGCAAAAACGATGTTTCTTCGTGTTTCTAAATTCCCCAATCATCCATATAAAAACAGTTTGGATGCTAAAGCGAAAACCGCTTTAAAGAAATTAAATTAAAAACGAGTTCCAACCGAAACAACCACATTGTGTCTGTTGAAAGTTAAAGCAGCTGGTTCTAATTGATCATTTTTCGGATAAGGGTAGTAGTTTTTCTTCTGCTGACTATACACATACGCGATATCGATGAAAAATTCAGATTCTCGGTAACCTCCTCCAATAGAATAAGTTGTTATTCCTTGGTTATTATCAGAATTCGAATAAGGATTTCCGAGTGATTGAAAACCACCTCTCAAATACATGTCTTGAAAACGGGCCTCGCCGCCAATACGAAGATTTCCTGTGTTTGCTAATTTGTTTCGGATGACATCATTTGTTCCATCAAATACACCTGAATCTTCAATGATTTGAGATCGTGAATAATTAACCGTTTCATAATCTACAGAGAGAATTCCACGTTTACCAATGATAAACGCCGCACTACCCGTTAGTCTTGCAGGCTGTCTAAGTTTGTAGTTGTATGATCCAGAAATTTCACCTGCAGAATGGTTGCCGTTGGAAAGACTCGAAGTTATATCGTACGAATAGTTTGAAGTAACAGAATAATCTAAAGGCACAAAAGCAGAAACTCCCAAACGTAAAAAATCGCTAACCCGATAAATTGCACCTACATTCAATGCTACTGAAATTGCTTTGTCGTTTAATGTTGTTGTGTATACTAAATTATCGAAACTAGCTATCGAATCAGCATCATCGCGTTCGGTGTAGGTAAATGTATTATCGTAAACAATGCGACGAATGGCTAATGTGGCTCCAAGATAAAGGCGGTTGCTATAATTTGTGGCAAAGGCAATGTTTGTTTCGCCTATTCTACCGCGACTTTCGGAAGTACCACGTTGTGTAATTCCACCGAATTTTGGCCCTAACAAACTGGTGTAGCTATTTGCTGAGTCATTTAAAGGATCAATTAAATATGCATTGAATGCGCGATCTAAATCGGTTGGTAGTTTATCTAGACTAAGACCATTTGCAGCGGTTACCCAAGCATTTACGATAGAACTAGAATCATTTACTCCTCGGAAAGTATATCGTTCCGATAAATTAGTTCGTTTGTTGTATCCAATCCCAATGGTTGTTCCCATCCATCCCGACTTCTTTAAGCGGTTGAGGGCAGGGGAGTGCAACACCAAATGCAAATTGTTAATGTTGAAATTGAATTTGCGATCGCTTTCGGATGTGCCATAATAATCGGCATTCCCAGTAAAATTGAAAATCGATGGACTGATAACTAATTCCGATTGCCGGTACAAACCCAAACCAGCAGGATTTATTGAAGCGCTCGAAAAATCTCCGCCAACAGCTCCAGTGGCTCCACCCATTCCGAGAGAAAGAGCTGTTCCACCAGAATTTGTTTGCGAATAACGAACTACATCGTCAATATTTTGGGCAAATACAGTGGACGAAACCAAGGCAATTGCAAGAGATAAAATGGATTTCATACACTTATATTAACGACGTGGTGATGAATTTCTTGAACCGGATGAATTTCCAGAACCAGACGAACGTGAATTGCCACTATTGAAAGAACCTCCCGAAGAATTGTTTGATGGAGAGCTCGACTGACGTGGAGATTCCATACGCGGTGAAGACTTTGGAGCCGATTCATTTCGGTTTGAAGGTGCTTGGTAATTATTTCTTTGTGGTTGCTGATATTGTTGATTATTACGTGGTTGTTGATTACTTCGTGGAGCTTCGTATTGTTGATTACGAGGCTGTTGATTATTCTGAGGCGCTTGATACTGTTGATTGTTTCGTGGTTGATTGTTTTGAGGAGTTTGATATTGTTGATAGTTTCGAGGCGCTTCGTATTGTTGATTATTGCGAGGTTGTTGGTTGTTACGAGGCGCTTCGTATTGTTGGTAATTACTTGGTTGTTGGTTGTTTCGAGGCGCTTCGTATTGTTGATTATTACGTGGTTGTTGATTATTACGAGGAGCTTCGTATTGTTGGTAATTACTTGGTTGTTGGCTGTTTCGAGGAGCCTCGTATTGTTGGTAATTACTTGGTTGTTGGTTGTTACGAGGTGCTTCGTATTGCTGATAATTATTGCGTGAAGGATTTTGATTCGGTTGTACTTGATTAACATCACGTCCCCCCGAATTATTGGAATTGAATTGTGAGTTCTGAGAATTTACACCTTGTTGGTTTTTAGGCATTTCATTAATTTGTTGCTGAGAACGAATAGGCGCAGGTTGTTGATCACGAACAGCAGGAGTTTCTTGAATTGGAGCAATGTTAGCCGGACGGTTTATACTTGGTTGATTATCGCTTCTTTCTTTGGGTTGGTTAACTGGTGCACTGCTGTAATTGCTTGCAGGTGATTGCTTGCTTGGAACATTATCATTTCGAATAACACCACTGTTTATTAAATCTTGTTTTCCTGCTTGTGATGAAACACCTTGTGTGGGTTTTGGTGCACTGGTATAATTGTCTGCAGCGCTTCCCTTTCCTGGCGATGGTGTTACTATTCCTTGTTGATTTTTAACAGGAGTAGAACCTTGAACTGGAGCAGAAGTAAAATTATCTGTTTTGCCTGGTTTAACTGTCGGTTCAACTTTACCTGGCATTACTTGGCCTTTTACTGGGGGGGCAACAACTCCTGTTGGATTAACTGAATTGTTGGTTGTTTCTTTAATAGGATTTACTGGAGCATTTTGAAGATTAGTTGGATTTTTTCCGGGTGTTGTTTGATCCTTCACACTTCCTGCACTTGCCGAAACGCTTTGTCCAATGCCTTTTCCGAAAACATTGGAAATATTATCATCCGGTTTATAATAAGTACCTCCTCCAGCTCCTGGTGTGTTGGGACCGTAATTATTCACTGTTTGAACAAATGTATTGTTATCGTAACTGTTATAATAAATTGGGGAATTCATCATGTTGTTGTACATGAACATGTTAGAACATCCGAACATCGAATTCATCCCATAATATCCCCAAGGATTATATCCCCAAGGGTTGTATCCGAATGGCGAAGACCAAGGGTTGTAACCCCAATTATTCCATCTCCAAGGATTGTTATACATATAATACGGATTAGAATAGCCAAATCCGAAGCTAAAACCATAAAAGGAATTCCATCCAAAGTTTAAGCTTGAACCTCCATAACCCCATGGAACATAAGGATTGAAAAATCCATACGAGGAATAAATACTGTTTCCAAAGAACATTGGGTCATTGTTGTAAAAATAGGTATTGGTGTAAAACGGATTGTAATATCCCATACCAGCGAAATTATTTCGGTGAAAACGGCGAATACGAGACGAATACATGTAATCGTAATAATCGTCCATGTCGTAGTTGTCTCCATAGTAATTATTGGTGACGTTTCCACCCGAATTGGGTTGATTTTGAGTATAGTTTGATGCATCAGGATACTGCTTATAATTACTATCATCCTGATTAGTTGAAGGGGAATCGTAATTTTGATTTTGATTATTATCTTGGTTTTGATCAGAATTCGAAACCAATTTACTTGCTGCTCTGCGCTCTTTATTGGCATCTGTTAATGAGTAATAGCGGTCGTCTGATTCCGAAACTGATCCACTTTTGTAAGTGCTGCAAGCTGATCCAGCGAAGAGGATCAATGCTCCTGAAATGAATGTAAGAAGTTTCATGGTGCTAAAATTTTAATTGTATAACAGAATGCGTGAATTGGCTTGACTGATTTATGTTATTTTTGTCAATCGTTTTTTGCGATTTCCAAATACCATACCAAAATAAAACAATGAATAAAGAACACGCTACCCGGGAAGAAAATTATTCGCAATGGTACAACGATATTGTGATCAAAGCTGACCTTGCAGAAAATTCTGCTGTTCGCGGATGTATGGTGATAAAGCCCTACGGATATGCAATATGGGAAAAAATGCAAGCCGCTTTAGATAAAATGTTTAAAGATACGGGTCATGTGAATGCCTATTTCCCGCTTTTTATTCCTAAATCATTCTTAAGCAAAGAAGCCGCTCATGTGGAAGGATTTGCAAAAGAATGTGCGGTGGTTACGCATTATAGATTAAAAAATGACCCCAATGGTAAAGGTGTTATTGTGGATCCAGATGCGAAATTGGAAGAAGAACTCATT
>JBIPLZ010000106.1:0-7207 GCA_044369395.1 Flavobacteriales bacterium
AAAAAAGGATACTGCATCCTGTTGGGAATATTTCTACAACGACAAAAATCAGCTAACTAAAATTGTTGTTGGCGACATGATTTATCGTTCGTATGACCAAGCTTTTAATCGATCCATTCTATTATTTGAGTATACTGCTTCATCCCAACTCAAGCGCATTATAGGCCTATCGGACACACTGAATTACGACACTTTTCCTTTAGGTGATTCCTTGATCTCCCAAGTGAAGAAAGGATTTTATCTGCCCGATGAAGATGAAAGTGATCTCATCAATGCCATTCAATACCAGCCCGATGGACCGGAAGTAACTTTTCTGTTAGAGTACGAATACCAAGATTCTCTATTAAAAAGCTCTTGGATTTGGTCAAAAGACTGGTCGAATTTCCTTCACGATTCAATTGCTTACAACGCTTCTGGGAAAGTAATTTCCATCGAACATTTGGCGGAAGTCGACGATAGACGAGGGACGCTTTTTAATTACGATACACATGGCAGATTAACATCCTATCAAGAATATTTCACAAACCTGGAAAACAATGAGCTAAAGCGTGAATATTTCGAGCAAGTGAATTTAAAATACATTCGTCGAAAAGACATTCCTGTAGACGAACCTTCGTCAGAATAATTAGGTCTAGCGCATTGGTAAGTTTTGAATACCTAGCTTCTATTATAAATCAAGCACTTCTAATTCCCTCAACAATTGCTATTTTTACGCTCCCAATATTATTCATGAGCGTTCCCTCTTTTAATCAAATATACATGGACTTGGCTTCTAGTCTGGCTTTGCGCTCACATTGCGTGAAACAAAAAGTAGGAGCTGTTCTCACTAAAGACACACGAATTATTTCACTTGGATATAATGGACCTCCAGCCGGAACGCATAATTGTGACGAGGAATGGCCCGAAAATGGTTGCGCCCGCGACAGAAAAGGAAGTTGTTATTTGGCGCTTCATGCCGAAGCCAATGCCATACTTTACGCAGCTAAAAACAAAACGGATCTCGAAGGAAGCACCTTGTATGTTACCCTTTCGCCTTGTCTTTCCTGCGCTCGTATTATCCTTTCGGTAGGAATAAAGAAAGTTCTTTTCTTGAATTCTTATGCTGCTTACAAAGGAATTGATGTGGATGAAGGCGTTGAATTTCTTCGTAAGTTTGGGGTTGAGGTAGATTCCTATAAAAATTAACAACTAAAAACATATTTTTATTTATTTAACGTTTGTAGCGTGTTGTTTTATTCTCATTTATGAATTCAGGTAAGTCGCGTATAGTTGTTTTTTTACCATTTTTTCTTGGTGTTGCTATAGCATTGGGTGTTTTTATTGGATATTTTTTATCTGGTTCATCCATTGGACCCAAGAATCTGAAAGGATTTCAACAAAGCTCTAAGCTCAACGATGTTCTTGATTATATCAACGAAGAATACGTCGATACCTTAAACAGATCTCAACTCGAAGAAGATGCAATTGTGGCTTTACTTACCCAGCTAGATCCACATTCGGCCTATATTCCCGCCAAAGATCTGCAAGCAGTAAGCGAACAACTCGAAGGCAATTTTGATGGAATTGGCGTAGAATTCAACATCCAAAACGACACCATTATGGTAGTTGCAGCCATAACTGGAGGTCCATCTGAAGAATTGGGAATTCATAGTGGAGACCGCATTGTAAGCATTGAAGGAAAGAACATTGCCGGCATTGGAGTTAAAAATGAAGACGTTATAAAGAAACTTCGTGGGAAAAGTGGAACCATTGTCAAGGTGGGAATTCTACGACCAGGAAATCGAAAAATTGTTCCGTATGCAATTACACGCGGAAAAATCCCCATTTATTCAATCGAAGCCAGTTACATGGTTACTTCTGATATTGGATACATAAAAATCGCTCGCTTTGCGGCTACTACATTCGATGAGTATTTAAAAGCATCGAGTAAACTGAGCCAGCTTGGAATGAAAAAACTCATTCTCGATTTACGCGATAATCCCGGAGGATACCTCAATGCAGCTGTTGATATTTGCGATGAGTTTCTTTCAGAAGGAAAAAAGATTGTTTATACACAAGGTAAAGCGCGCAAACGGGAAGATTTTGATGCAACATCCAAAGGGGATTTCGAAGAGGGCGGCTTGGTTGTTCTCATTGATGAAGGATCGGCTTCGGCTTCCGAAATTGTTTCGGGTGCTGTGCAAGACAACGATCGCGGCTGGGTGGTTGGACGCCGTTCTTTCGGAAAGGGATTGGTGCAAGAAGAAGTACGTTTCGATGATGGTTCGGCCATGCGATTAACCATTGCCCGCTATTTTACTCCAACAGGAAGATGTATTCAGAAGTCTTATAAAGACGGAAAAGATTTGTATTACCAAGAATTGGGTGAACGTTATTCTCGCGGTGAGATGGCTAGCGCCGACTCCATGAAAAGCATGGATAGCATCGCGTTTAAAACACCCGCCGGAAGAATAGTGTATGGTGGAGGAGGCATCATGCCCGATGTGTTTATCCCAATCGATACTGCTGGATATTCGGCGTATTTATCGGAAGTTTCTTCCAAAGGACTCATCAATCGTTTTGCATTTCAATACATCGATGCCCACCGTTCCGAAATTCTTGCAAAGTTTAAAACGGCCAAATCCTTTGCATCAAGTTTCAATACTTCCACAATAACGGCTTCTTTCGCTGCATTTGCCGAAAAAAATGGGGTGAAAACGGATACCCGAGCTTTGCAACATTCATCAGACATTATCCAATCGCAAATTCAAGCGCTTATGGGTAGAGCACTTTATGGTAATGAAGGATTTTATTCCATTCTCAACAACCGCGACAAAGCCATTAAAAAATCCATCGAGCTTCTTAATTCAAACAAACTTGTTAGCACTAGTAACAAGGGTAAAACCCCTGTTTTATAATAGATTTTACATGAAACGATTTCTCCTCTTTGCTTTCCTACTTAGTTTTTTTGTTGCCTCTGCGCAAATGAAAGTAGCAATTAAATGGACCTACAGTCAAAAACGCCTTAACGATTCCACCGAAGTGCTCACGTTCATTGCCAATATGGAAGGTAAACACCATTTGTATTCGCAGTTTACCGCAGAAGGCGGACCCATGCCAACGGTTTTCGAATTCAATAAAAGCAAGGATTACGCAGCCATCGGAAAAGTTAAAGAACCCAAACCTTACACAGAATATGACGAGTTGTTTCTTGTAAATGTGAGTTTGTTCAAAGATAAAACGGTCAAATTCACGCAAGAAATTAAGGTGAAATCGGAAAAAGATTTCAAAGTTACAGGCGAAATTAATGGGATGACCTGCGATGATCAGGGCTGTATTCCCTTTGATCAAATTCCATTTTCATTCTCAATAAAAGGCAGACCAAAATCAACAAACACAACTTCTGCTATTGATACAAGCACACAAGTTGTTCCGCCGGTAGTTGATACAGTTGCATCTAGTTCACCCAATAAAACGAATGCCTCTAAAACGGATTGTAAAGATTATGTAATTGATGGTCTCGAAACAGAAAAACAAGCAACCGAAGCGCAAAGCTATTGGCTTATTTTTCTCTTAGGATTTGGTGGTGGATTGGTGGCTTTGTTAACGCCATGCGTTTTTCCAATGATTCCTCTTACCGTTAGTTTCTTTACCAAGAGTGCGAAAACGCGTCGCAAAGGACTCATCATGGCCATCACCTACGGACTTTCCATTGCTGCCATCTATACACTCTTGGCAGTGCCATTTATCGTTGCCAAAGTACCGCCTGATACGCTCAACGAAATTGCTACAAGCTCCATTCTCAACATCGTTTTCTTCATCGTTTTTGTGGTGTTTTCCATTTCGTTTTTTGGTTATTTCGAAATTCAATTACCGTCCTCGTTTGCCAACAAAGCCGATAATGCGTCCAATACCGGTGGTTTTATTGGGGTGTTTTTTATGGCAATTACCTTGGCCTTGGTTTCATTTAGTTGCACCGGGCCCATTCTCGGTTCATTCTTAGCCGGTACGTTGGCTACGAATCCCGATCCCTACAACATTCTATTTGTCATGCTCGGATTTGGTTCTGCTCTGGGCTTGCCTTTCGCATTGTTCGCTGCTTTCCCAACCTGGCTAAATTCCCTGCCTAAATCAGGAGGCTGGCTCAATTCCGTGAAAGTAGTCTTGGGTTTTCTCGAACTGGGAATGGCACTTAAATTCCTTTCAAACGCCGATTTGGTTGAACAATGGGGCTTCCTTAAACGCGAACCATTTTTAGCAATTTGGGCAATTTTGGCTTTTGGATTAGCTCTTTATTTGCTTGGTTTTATCCGTTTCCCACACGATAGCAAACTGAAAAAGCGTCATCCTTTTCGAATCGCGTTAGCTAGTTTCTTCTTTATTTGTGGGGTGTATTTTACAAGTGGCATTTTCGGTGCTGGACTAGAACTCATTTCTGGTTTTCCACCACCAACTTTTTACAGCTACGCCGCTCAATCGGAGACTAAAAACGAATCAAATGCAACCGGCGACAATCATTGTCCACAAGGCATTCCTTGCGAACACGATTTCGAAGTAGCAAAAGCACGGGCCATCAAAGAAAACAAACCATTACTAATCGACTTTACTGGTTGGGCTTGTGTGAATTGTCGCCGCATGGAAGAAGGCGTTTGGGTAGATCCCGAAGTGAAGAAAATCATGAGTGAAGACTATGTGCTCGTTTCCTTGTATGTGGACGAAAAAGCAGAACTCCCAGAATCAGAAAAATTTATCAGTTGTAAAACTGGAAAACGCGTGCGTACGGTTGGGAATAAATGGAGCAATATGCAAGTGGTAAATTTCAATACCAATTCTCAGCCACAATACATTGCCCTATCTCCCGATGGAAAGAAATTGGCTGAACCGGTTGGATACACGAGCAAAGAAAACTACCTCAACTTTCTCAAAACGGGCTTGAAGAAAGTTACCGCTTCTCGTTAATTTTTTTGCGTGCCCCTGCGCAAGCTGCGTGTCAGGCTTTTCACGGCTTCGCTTTGCTTCGGCCCCTGCGGGTCACCGGCGCTGCTCTTGGTCCTTTTCAATCCTTCACGCAAAATGTCTGTTGATTGATTACTTTGCGATTAAAAGAGTAGCTACTGGAAAAAAGAAAGCGGGGAATTGCGTTTTTTACCTCTTCATTATCTGCATTTCTGTTGCTGCTTTAGTAGGTGTTTTCAGTAAATCGAGCGGTTCTGGAAGTTCCAGTGGCACCTACGTTAAACCCAGCATGACCCGCAGTGGACAATTTCGTAAAGGGCATTATCGCAAGTCTGTTAGCACCGACAAAGACGCATTCAATCACCGCCAGCAATCCAAATCCTATTATCACCGCAAAGGCAAATACATGCGCAAAAAGAAATCGGATTAGGGCTTATACTTTCTTGTTTATGAATAAAAATGGGTTATTCTATTTATCAGCGATTTTCTGTTTCAATATGCTGTTTATGAATTAGATATATTGGAATCATGAAATTTTGCAAATCATTTGCAAAATTTCATAAAACAAATGCATTTTGCACTTATTCAGACAAATATGATCAATGTTTTTTAGAAGATATATCAAAACACTATCTTCGGTTTTAAATCCATTCGTATGCGTTATATTCTATCTCTAATTCTGTTTGTATCTGTTCAGCAGATCTCCGCTCAAAAGGTGTTTTCGGTAAAATATTCTTCCCAAGCCGATGTAAAAGTATTTGTGGTAAATTATGAATCGCA
Source organism: Flavobacteriales bacterium (assembly GCA_044369395.1). Taxonomy (GTDB): domain Bacteria; phylum Bacteroidota; class Bacteroidia; order M30B66; family M30B66; genus CALQRR01. The sequence goes on from JBIPLZ010000106.1 coordinate 5,716, forward strand.
AGCCGATTTGCTTATTTACAAAGTCAAGTATGATTCGCAAGCAGGCGATAATAATGGTAAATGGTTTTTTACACAGTATGAAAGTCAAGCCAAGAAAAAAATCTTTTTCGTCGATTACGAAAGCCAAGCCGATTTGAAGATTTTCTTTGTCGATTATGAAAGTCGCGCGGGTTGGAGAAACTCTGCAAAGAAGCAACTCATGTATTAATTAGAATTAGTACAAGCAAATCGGAATAAGTACTAAAACTTCTTTGCTTCTTTGACTATCTTTGCGACCGCAATGAAAAACATCCGAAATTTTTGCATTATCGCTCATATCGACCATGGTAAATCTACACTGGCCGATCGTCTGCTCGAATATACCAACACCATCACCAAACGTGAATCGCAGGCACAAGTCCTCGACGACATGGATTTGGAACGCGAACGTGGTATCACTATTAAGAGTAAGGCCATTAAAATGGAGTATGAACTCAATGGTGAGAAGTACATTCTCAACCTAATTGATACGCCCGGACACGTCGATTTCTCTTACGAAGTTTCTCGTTCTATTGCTGCTTGCGAAGGCGCATTGTTGATTGTAGATGCCGCTCAGGGAATTCAAGCGCAAACCATTTCCAATTTGTATTTGGCTCTTGAGCACGATTTGGAGATTATTCCAGTTTTAAATAAAATGGATCTTCCAGGTGCTATGCCCGAAGAAGTGAAAGATCAGATTGTGGAATTGATTGGTTGCGATCGTAACGATATTTTAGCTGCTTCGGGTAAAACCGGAATGGGCGTTCACGATATTTTGGAAGCCATTGTTGCCCGTGTTCCAGCTCCCAAAGGCGATCCAGATGGACCTTTACAAGCACTAATTTTCGATTCAGTGTTTAATTCGTTTCGTGGTATTTACGCCTATTTCCGCGTGATAAATGGATCCATTAAAAAAGGCGATAAGGTAAAATTCATGTCAACAGGCAGCGAGTATTTTGCCGATGAAATTGGATTGCTTCGCTTAAAACCAGAACCTCGTAATGAAGTAAAAGCAGGCGATGTGGGTTACCTCATTTCGGGAATCAAAGAAGCGCGTGAAGTAAAAGTTGGAGATACCATTACCCATGTTGATCGTCCTTGTGCTGAGCAGATCAAAGGATTCGAAGATGTGAAACCAATGGTATTTGCTGGTATTTTTCCTGTAGATACTGACGATTATGAAGAACTGCGCTACTCCATGGAAAAGCTGCAGCTCAACGATGCATCATTAACCTTCGAGCCTGAATCTTCGGCTGCTTTGGGTTTTGGATTCCGTTGCGGATTTCTCGGAATGCTTCACATGGAAATTATTCAGGAACGTCTCGAACGAGAATTTAATATGACCGTTATTACAACGGTTCCCAACGTATCATATAAAGCATTCACTACCAGAGGAGAGGAGTTGGTGGTCACAAATCCAACCGATTTGCCCGACCCAAGTAAACTTGATCGTATTGAAGAGCCATACATTCGT
>JBIPLZ010000357.1:0-2914 GCA_044369395.1 Flavobacteriales bacterium
GTTGCTTTATAGTATCGAACGTAAATCGAGTACGGAGTTGATTCGTCAAAGTCAGTCATCGTATAAATTACTGTTTGAAAACAATCCTATTCCCATGTATATTCGGGCAAAGGATAGTTTTCAAATTCTAAAAGTTAACCAATCAGCAATCGATCATTTTGGATATTCCGAAAGTGAATTTCTTAAAATGAAAGTTACCGACCTCCATCCTCCCGGAGAGTTGGAGTATTTGAGGAAAGTGATTTCTGAAACTAAGATTAGTGATTCATTACCCTATGTATTTCATCATGTTTGCAAGGATGGTTCCATTCTAACTGTTGAGTGCCGTACACAAGAAACGGAGCTTGATGGGATTCCTTCTATTTTAGTTTTAGCTGACGACATTACTGAAAAGCGGAAAGCGCAAGAAAGTATGTTGTTTCAGTCGGGTGTATTGAAAAATGTACGCGATACAATTTTTGTAACCGATCGAAAAGGTATTATTACATACTGGAACGAGGGAGCTGAAAAGAGTTTTGGTTATAAGAATGTAGAAATTATTGGACGTAATTTCGATTTATTGTATGCAGAAGTTGATAAGTTAAAAACACGTTCGGAACAAAATGAAATTCTTGCTGGACGTATTTCTCAGTGGGAAGCCAAACTCATAACCAAAGAAGATAAAATTGTTTGGGTCGATATCAAAGCATCGTATATGTTCGATGATGCTGGCCAGGTAACTGGAATTGTGAGAGTATGTAAGGACGTCACCCAAAGTCGTTTTTACAGTGAAAAGCAAAAAGAAACTGTTGCAACACTCAATTCTATCTTCAATACTGTAAATCAAAGTATTGTACTGCTCGATAATGTTAAACGAATTAAAGCATTTAACGTAATCGCCAACCGTCAATTTATTCAATTGATGGGAATTGAATTGCTGGAAAGTGCCTTTGTTAATGATTACCTCTTGCAAGAAAATTGGGAGGTTTTTGATGAGAAGTTTAATCTGGCCATGCAGGATCAGCAGGTGCAATGGGAAATGGCATATCGCTTTTCTCCAACATCTGTGCATTGGTATAGCATCAGTTTAAGTCCCTTGTCGGACGAACAGAATACGGTTTTAGGGGTTTGTGTAAGTATGTTAAATATTACCGAACGTAAATTGGCCGATGAAAAATTCCGTGGACAGTTTATAGAAATCGAAAACAACAATACAGAACTTGACCGATTGGTTAAAATATTGTCGCACGATTTAAAAGCTCCCATGAATTCGGTGAGTGGATTGATTAGTTTGGCACGGTTGGAAAAAAATCCAGATGAATTTGTCAATTATCTGAACATGATGGAAAAGAGTCTCAAGAAACTGGAGACTTTCACCAACGATATCATTGCATCACTTAGAAGTCGTGGACAAACTGTTTTGATTCCTCTGAACATTCATCAGCAAGTACAAGATATTTTTGAAGAATTACGTTTTTCGCAAGGAGGAGATTCCATTCGTTTTATCAACTCGATTGACGAATCGCTTCAAATGAATTCAGACCCATCACGTTTCCGAATTATATTGAGCAACCTCATTTCGAATGCAATTAAATATTCAGACTATAATAAAATAGATCGCTTTGTAAAAGTGTCTTGCAAGGAGAATCCATTATATATTGAGCTTCTTATTGAAGACAATGGTATTGGCATCGCAACCGAACACCACAATCGCATTTTTGATTCGTATTATAAAATTGGCGATCGTGCCGATAGTAATGGATTAGGTCTTTCGAATGTAAAAGACGCTGTTAAGAAACTACAAGGCACTATTGATTTTGAATCTTCGCTGGGTGTTGGTACAACTTTTAAAATTCAATTTCCAATTGCTTAAATTGCATTATTGGGCTTGAATTCTCATTCTTGCATCACAAATCCATAGTCATTAGAAGGATTTTCTTGTCCGTTTAATTATCATTCCCCACCTCCTTTTGTGAAATTCAGAGTTATCGTTTGTGGAATTTGGGTCAATTCAACGAAGCAATTTCTATTTCAATTTGACCAAACGATTGTCGGATATATTCATATGTAATATTCTTGTTTTCAAACATCCCAATTCATTTCAGATGTATATTCGCATCAAATTAGGACAGAAGGAAATTCCGATCATTAAACAACAATTCAGCACCCATGACAAAGGAACTACAAACTAATTCCCGAAGAAGTTTTTTGCGGAATACGGCAATGATAACCATATCATCAAGTCTTCTGCCCCTTATAGGTAAATCAAATTCAGAGGAAGCAAACGATAGCAAAGAAGTCTGTAATGAAACCACACTGGACCTTTATGGGCAAGGACCATTTTATACAGCCAATGCGCCTATCATTGCAAATAATCAACTTGCTAATGAAACAGAAGAAGGAGTGAGGCTCATCATTACCGGAATTGTAAAAACTCTTGATTGTTCGAACGTAATTCCCAACACATTGATTGATATATGGCATGCAAACGATGCCGGTGCTTACGATAACTTGGGCTTTAATCTCAGAGGGCGAACTTATTCCAATGCAGAGGGATTTTATGTCTTCGAAACTATTTTACCCGGAAAATACCTCAATGGAGCGAGTTATCGTCCGCGTCATATTCATCTCAAAATAACACCTCCGGGTTTTCCTACACTCATCACTCAACTTTATTTTGAGGGCGATACTGATATTCCTGGAGATGCCGCTGCATCCGTTACATCGGGTAACTTTGATGCGACCTCACGAATTATTCCGATAGCATTAAATTCGGATGGCAAGTACGAGGGAACTTGGGATATTGTTATTGAAGGTGACGGTATAACCGGCGTTCAGGACATTCATCTCAATAAAGGAATCATCTATTCTGCATCACCCAATCCGTTTTCGAATAGGGTAGAATTCAATTATGGAGTGTATCAAGAATCTCAAG
>JBIPLZ010000107.1:0-7112 GCA_044369395.1 Flavobacteriales bacterium
GAGATTTTTTCCGGCTTCTGAAACCCATGAATTCTCTCTTTGCCCGCGACCTGCAGTCTGTTCACGAGTAATCACTACCGTTCCTTCGGGCACATTTCTGCTAATTAACATGGCAGTATAATTGTTTGTGGAGTCGACCGTATCCAAACGGATTTGTTGACATCCCATAAATAAGCGTTCCATCTAACGGCAGAAATACTAAATTTGCCGGAATAATCAAGCATCTGAATGAAAAAGAAGTTAGAAACAAAAGTCATTGACCCAGCTGAATCGCTTATTGAGCCTATCATTAAAGGCATTGAAGAAAAAAAAGGAAGTAACATACAAGTCTTTGACTTAAGACAGACTGGAAATGCTGTTTGCGACTTTTTCGTTATTTGCAATGCCGATTCAGGCACTCAGGTAGACGCAATTGCCTATTCTGTTGAACATGAAGTAAAAATTGCAACAAATGAATCGCCTTGGAAAAGTGAGGGATTCGAAAACAAAGAATGGATTCTTATCGATTATGTAAACGTGGTTGTCCATGTTTTCCAAACTTCCATTCGTGATTTTTATAAAATTGAACGACTTTGGGCCGATGCGATTGTTCGCGTTATTCCAGAATCTGCCGATTAATAAACATTATCGCAATATCTAGCGTTCATATTCGCTATTCTATTTAATTTTTGAATAAAATTTATGGCCGAACAAGCTCCAAATAATTCCGAAAAACCAAAAAACACGGGTACCCGACGTTTTTTCCCACAATCTAATAAACCTAAAACTCCAGGAAGTGGAGGATCCAATTTCTATTGGATTTACGGAGTAATTACGTTGTTATTTATTGGCAGCTATTTCTACAATGCGGGTAATGGTACCCGAGAAATTAAAACGGATAAATTTAATGAAATCCTCAAAGCAGGAGATGTTAAAGAGATCACGGTTGTAAATAAGGAAATTGCTGAACTTACCATTAAGAAGGAAAAATTAACAAAACCTGAATACCGCGATTTAAAGTCGAACGGGATGAATGCTTCGGCAGAGAAAGGTCCACATTATTCATACACCTTTGGTGATGTTACCGACTTAAACAAAACAATAGATAGCGCTCAAGTTGCTATTCCCTCTGAATTGCGCGTGCATCCCAATTATGAATCGCGTAAAAATTGGAGTGGAGAAATTGTAAGTTGGGTGATTCTTTTAGGGGTTGTGTTTTTATTTTGGATGATTTTAATTCGTCGCATGGGCGGCGGAGGCGGAGGCGGACAAATATTCAACATTGGAAAAAGCCGTGCGCAGTTGTACGACAAAGACACGCATGTGAACGTTACATTCGATAATGTTGCAGGATTGGACGAAGCGAAAGTGGAAATCCGCGAAATTGTTGACTTCCTTAAAAACCCCAAAAAATACACCGTGCTTGGAGGTAAGATTCCTCGAGGAGCATTGTTGGTTGGTCCTCCAGGAACAGGTAAAACATTACTTGCAAAAGCTGTTGCGGGTGAAGCACAAGTTCCATTCTTTTCTCTTTCAGGTTCCGATTTCGTAGAAATGTTTGTAGGTGTTGGAGCAAGTCGTGTGCGCGATTTATTCAAACAAGCCAAAGAGAAAGCACCCGCAATTATCTTCATCGATGAAATAGATGCCATTGGACGTGCCCGTGGAAAGAATCCAATGGCTGGAGCCAACGACGAACGCGAAAACACCTTGAACCAACTCCTTACAGAAATGGATGGATTTGGAACAAACAACGGGGTAATTATCTTGGCTGCAACAAACCGTGCCGATATTCTCGATAGAGCATTGTTACGTCCAGGTCGTTTCGATCGTCAGATTTATGTTGAATTGCCGGATTTGAATGGACGCCGTGAGATTTTCAAGGTTCACTTAAAGCCAATCAAAACTGATCAGTCCCTCGACATTGAATTCCTATCTCGTCAAACACCTGGTTTCTCAGGAGCCGATATCGCCAATGTGTGTAACGAAGCGGCATTGATTGCTGCCCGTAAAAACAAGGATGTGGTTGGGAAACAAGATTTCTTGGATGCTGTTGATCGTATTATTGGAGGGTTAGAGAAAAAGAATAAGATAGTTTCGATTGAAGAGAAACGTGTAATCGCTTACCACGAAGCAGGACACGCATCTGTAAGTTGGTTGCTCGAACATGCTTCACCTCTTGTAAAAGTAACTATAGTTCCTCGTGGACAATCGCTTGGAGCTGCCTGGTATTTACCCGAAGAACGTTCGATAACAACGTACGACCAGCTTCTAGACGAAATGTGTGCTGCGTTAGGAGGAAGAGCCGCTGAAGAAGTCATTTTCGGTAAAATTTCAACAGGAGCATTGAGTGATTTAGAGAAAATCACTAAACAAGCATATGCGATGGTGACGATTTACGGTTTGAATGATAAAATTGGAAATATCAGTTTCTATGATTCGTCAGGACAATCTGAATATAGTTTCAATCGTCCTTACAGCGAAAAAACAGCCGAATTAATTGATTCTGAAGTAAAAAAATTGGTTGATGTTGCATACGAACGCACAACAAATATCCTCAGAGATAACAAAGAGAAATTAGATCTATTAGCGGAGAAATTATTGGAACGCGAAGTAATTTTCAGAGAAGATTTGGAAGAAATTTTCGGGAAACGTTTGTGGGATAAAGATGATCAAAGTGCGAGTTCAGAAATTTCTCGATCGTATCAAGATCAATTGGAAGAAAACAAAGACATTGCAGATGCGGCGGCTTTGAAAGAAAAGACAGATAAGGAAGCGGAAGGATCTGCACCAGCTGCAACCGATTCGGAAGAAAACAAAGACGAAAAGGTTTAGATTTTTTAATTAATTTTATTGGATTAAGGATGGCTTCGGCTGTCCTTTTCTATTTTCATTGCATAATACTTTATCACATGCAAATAAATTGGATCGTATTCTTAAGTGACACTAACATAACACGATTGCTTATGCTTCAAAATTTATTGGAAGAACATAATATTCCAGTTCAAATTTTAAATAAAACCGATTCTGTCTATCCTACTTTGGGAGAATCTGAATTGTACATCGATGAATCGCGATTGACTGAGGCGTTAGAATTAATTAAATCGAATCCGGAAAATAGCGATTCGGATTTCATTGACAATTAATCCGTTTTGCATGGCACTTAGTAATTTACAAACTCGAATCATCACTGGAATTTGTTTTGGTTCCATTTTAATTGGAGGTACGTTAATTTCGGAATTTATACTTTGTGGAATTGGATTGTTTGTAATGTTTGTTGGGCTTTATGAGTTCAATAAAATTCAGCACAATCTCTCCATTAAGCCGAATATTCCATTTATGGCAATTGTAAATTTGCTGGTATTTGGGGCTTGTATCTATTTTCAACTCACCGAAATAATGCTTGGTATCTCGAAAAATGATGTGTTCTGGTTTTCGGTCATGATTCTGAGTTGTGTTTGTTTGTTATTCATTTCTGAATTATTTCGTGCTTCCGAAAAACCCATTGAGAATATTGCAACATCGCTTCTTAGTGTCTTTTACATTGGAATTCCATGTGGATTATTGGTAAGCATATCGATTGGTAATGAAGGCGATTATTTACCATGGAATGTCCTTTACCTTTTCTTTTTTATCTGGGCATCCGATACAGGCGCTTACTTTTCTGGACGTGCATTGGGGAAACACAAACTATTTGAACGTATTTCGCCCAATAAAACAATTGAAGGGTTTGTTGGTGGTTTGATTGCATCTGCTATAGTTGGTATTGCTGCACATCATTTCCTTGGTGGAATATCTTTGATAAGTTGGATGTGCATCGGAGTATTTGTCTCCATTACAAGTACCTTGGGTGATTTATTTGAATCAATGTTAAAGCGTCAGGCAGACATTAAAGACTCAGGCAATATTCTCCCGGGTCACGGAGGCATTTTAGACCGTTTCGACTCAACATTAATTTCGGCACCGATTTACTGGATTTTGCTGCACATATTTATATAAATAGGATTTATAAATAGCGGCCTCCTATTTTTCAACTATTCTACTTTCATCAAATCGCTGATTGATATTGCCTCGTAATTTCCTTTGGATGTACGAACCCAATATTTAATACTGTATTCACTTGCATTACCATTAATTTGGACTGAGTTTACTATTGCCTTAATGCTATCAGGCATTACCAAAACCGCATCTCCAAATTTGTATGGTAATAATTTATAAATGGAATCTCGTAATGCCGCAGAACGTATTACAGCTTGATAAGGTTTGTATTCTTTCAACAAACCTGCCTGTTTGTTTACGGTAGAGTTTAAAAGATTAATTTTTTGATCTTGTTCCTGAAGCTGTTTTTCCAATTTTAGAGTAATTGAATTCTTACTATTTTCGGATTTCCAAAGTTGAACCGATAAATAAGAAATCAACAGAAATAGGAATAAATAGAGCAAAACAATGCTCCATTTTATTTTTTTAGTTGAAGATATAGGTGTGTCAGTTGTATTTTCCATTCTGCAATTATATATTAAATTTCAACAATACCTATGCGAACTGGAAGTCAATCATTTATCATTATCGATTCTCAATGTGAGTATAGCTGCTATAATTAACAATCCACCACCTATTGAAACCGCTGCTATTCTCGAACCATCAAGGAAATTCTCCATTACTTTACCAAAAAATAAGGATGCTATAATTTCAGGAATTACAATAAAGAAATTGAATATCCCCATGTAAATACCAATTTTATTAGCGGGTAAACAATCGGATAACATGGCATAAGGCATCGATAATATACTGCTCCAGGCAATTCCGACCATCCCCATTACCAAAAACAACATCCATTTGGAATCGGGTCCCGCAATTAAATTAATCGAAATAAGACCCAAACCACCAATGATTAAGCAAATAAAATGCGTGAGTTTGCTTCCGAATTTAGATGCTAAAAAGGGCAAGCACAAGGCAAATAATAAGGTGATGATGTTCTCGAACGAATAGGTCAATCCTGCATAATTTTGTCCTTCTGAATAGGCGGCACTTCCTGCTTCTCCACCAAAAATTTCGGCGGCTACTGTGGGCGTGTAATAAAACCACATCAAAAACAATCCAGGCCAAGTAACAAACTGAACCAAGGCTATTTGCTTCATTCTTTTGGGCATGTTACTAATTGCAGAAACAATTTCTGATGCTCCTTCAGCAAATCCTTTCTTTTCTTTTTTCAATGCAATCAATTCGATTTCGGATGGAGCTTGTTCGGAAGTTTTAAAAACAGTGTATAAGACGGCACCTAAAAAAGCAAGTGCTCCCAAATAAAAACTCCATTTCACATTATTGGCAACGCTACCGGCCTGAGCTGTCGATTCGATATGAAACCAATTGGTAAATATCCAAGGCAATGCACTCGCAATAGTTGCCCCTACTCCAATAAAGAAACTCTGCATACTGAAACCAATGGTTCGTTGTTCTTGAGGCAATTTATCGGCTACAAACGCCCGAAAAGGTTCCATGCTGATGTTGATTGATGAATCTAAAATCCAAAGCAAGCCAGCAGCCATCCATAAGGTGGACGCATTGGGCATGATTATCAAACACACCGAACTTAAGATTGCCCCTACCAAAAAATACGGCCTTCTTCGTCCTAAAATTGGATGCCAAGTGCGATCGCTCATATAACCAATAATAGGTTGAACCAACAAGCCTGTTAATGGAGCTGCCAACCACAATGCAGGAATATCTTCGGGTTTTGCTCCGAGATTTTCATAAATGGAACTCATATTGGCCATTTGTAAACCCCAGCCAAATTGAATCCCCATGAACCCAAAACTCATGTTCCAAATTTGCCAAAATGATAATCGTTTTTTCCCTGTTTGATTAGCCATAACTTATTATTCGTGTCATTTGAACACCGCAAAATAGAAAATACTTTGCAATTGACTCGAATTTCGATGCACTCCATTAAAATTCATCATCATTGTTAACAACTCATTGAGGTTTCCTATGAAAAAAAGAACTTCCATTTTCTATTTTTGCATACCATGTCGGAAGAAATCCCTGAAGAAGCAAACGAACTAAACGAACCATTCGATGAGTCTGTTGATAATGAATCAACGGAGCGCATTACCCATGTTTCGGGCATGTACGAAAATTGGTTTTTAGATTATGCTTCCTATGTTATTCTTGAGCGTGCTGTTCCCTATGTTGAAGATGGCTTAAAACCCGTTCAACGTAGAATTTTACATGCCATGAAGGAACTCGACGACGGTCGATATAATAAAGTAGCGAACGTAATTGGGCACACCATGAAGTACCATCCTCACGGAGATGCTTCGATTGGCGATGCTTTGGTGCAGTTGGGACAAAAAGACATCTTAATTGATTGTCAGGGAAATTGGGGAAATATATACACAGGAGATTCGGCTGCTGCCCCTCGTTATATTGAAGCGCGTCTTTCCAAATTGGCTGGAGAAATATTATTCAATCCTAAAACTACTCATTGGCAACTGAGTTATGATGGTCGTAACAAGGAGCCGATGACTCTTCCTGTTAAATTTCCTTTGCTACTTGCGCAAGGTGTTGAAGGAATTGCCGTAGGATTATCGTGTAAAATTCTTCCTCATAATTTCGTTGAGTTGCTCGATGCAAGTATTGCCGTTCTTAAAAACAAACCATTCGAAATCTTTCCTGATTTTGTTACCGGTGGAATGGCCGATTTTAGCAAATACAATGATGGAGCGCGTGGTGGAAAAGTGCGTATTCGTGCAAAAATTAGTCAGCTCGATAAAAACACGCTCATCATTACCGATCTTCCTTTTGGAACGACAACCGGTTCTTTGATTGATACTATTCTCGCTGCAAACGAGAAGGAGAAAATCAAGATTCGGAAGATTGAAGATAATACCTCCGACAAAGTGGAAATTTTGGTGCATTTGCCTGTGGGCATTTCACCCGATAAAACCATCGATGCATTATATGCGATTACATCCTGCGAGATTTCCGTATCGCCGAATGCCGTTATCATTGAAAATGACAAACCTCGTTTTGTAGGCGTTTCAGAGATACTAAAGCTTTCCGTAAAAAACACGCGCGATTTATTGCAACGTGAATTGGAAATTGAAAAAGCAGAACTCGAAGAACAATGGCAA
>JBIPLZ010000108.1:0-7110 GCA_044369395.1 Flavobacteriales bacterium
ATTTTTTTAATATGAGAATTTACAGTATGATAGCTTATTGATAACTGATCGGCAATCATTTTATAGCTGTTTCCTTCAACCAATCGATGCAAAATATCTTTTTCACGTTCCGAAAGTCCATACAGTTCCGAGGATACATTCTCGTTATAGGTTCTGAAATAATTTAAAACTCGGGTTGCAATACTTGGTGTCATGGGAGATCCGCCTTCAATTACCTCCTTGATAGCTTCAATTATTCGTTGTGGTTCTGTCTTCTTGAGGATGTAGCCAGAAGCTCCATATCGTAGAGCATCGAAAATCTTTTCGTCATTCTCAAACACAGTTTGCATGATGACTTTAATATGTGGATGTAATTCACCAATGATTTTAACCCCCTGAATGCCGTCAACTTCAGGCATTTGAATATCCATTAAAACAACATCAGGATTAAAATCTATCATGTGTTGTGAAACATCTAGGCAATTAGGAAACGTAGCTACTATTTCAAAACCATCCACGGATTCCAACAACAATTTTAAACTATCTCTCCTATTTGTACTATCGTCGTAAATAATAATTGAAACCATTAGGCAAATATGAGAGGAACTTGAATAAACCGCAATAACTAATTGTAGTGAATCTTAGATCGAAATATTGAAAATCCAAGAATTCATATCGGTTGAGATTTGTTAATTTTTAGATTGTTGGAACTTCAATGCCTCTTAAATTTCTATACAATTTGAGTGCATACAAATCGGTCATGCCTGATGCATAATCAATCATGGCCAGTGCTTTTTTATAGGCAGAATCACTTTCTTGAAACTGAAATTGCGAGGGTAGAAGTCCGAGAAGATTTTTTTGCATGCTGTTACGTTTCGATTTTTCGGTGATGGCTGCTTCAACAAAATCCTCTAAAATTCCTGCCATGATCCGAAATCCAGCCAATTCAATTTTTACAACACTTGGGTAATTGTAAATGTATTTGACGGATAATTCGCTCACTTCATCCATCACCTTTTTCGTTTCGGGGTCATTTCCCAACAAGTCGCCTTGGTAATTTCCTGCCAAAATAGCCTCTGCATTTCGTTGGAAACTTGCTGCACATTTCATCAATAAACAGCTGATCGATTTTGCTCTGAGGTAGGCAATTTTCTCGTTTTCATCTACCACTAATTCCAGTTTTCGATCGATCTCCAAGGTATCTTCGTTCTCATTCAAGAGAATTATTTTCTTGAAAATTCGAATAACATCGTCTGTCTTAAATATTTTTAACCGATGCGCATCTTCAAAATCGATGATTGAATAACAAATGTCGTCGGCGGCTTCTACCAAATAAACAAAAGGATGTCGCTTATAAATGACATGGTCATTGTCAACTTCTCTAATCATATTCAACTTCTCCGCTACTTCAATAAAAGCTGTTTGATCGGCTTGGAAAAAGCCATATTTAGATCGGTGCTTGGGTCCTTTTTTTCCGAGTGAAGCAGAAGCATTGCAAGGGTATTTCAAGATAGCTCCTAAAGTAGAGTAGGTGAGGCGAAAGCCACCTTGAACACGTCCGCTGAACTGATTGGTAAGCAAGCGAAACGCATTGGAGTTTCCTTCAAAGGCAATTAAATCGGCCCATTCTTGATCATTGAAAAGTTCTCTAAAAACGGTATCGTTTTGCCGATCAATAAAATACTTGGAAATCGCTTCTTCGCCTGAATGACCAAATGCGGGATTGCCTAAATCGTGCGCCAGACATGCACTTGCAACGACATTTTTAAGATGGTATGTATAAAATTCGGAGGCAATCGGATTCGCTTTTACTTCTGGAAATTCACTAATGTGCTTTCCAATAATTTCACCTAATGAACGTCCAACACTGGCAACTTCTAGGGAATGAGTTAATCGGTTATGCACAAATACTTCATCGGGCAAAGGAAAAACCTGTGTTTTATTTTGCAATCGTCGGAAAGCACTTGAAAATATAATACGATCCCAATCGCGCTCGTATTCGGTACGTTCATTTAAAAATTCAGAATGGATTCCATAACGTTCTCCCGAAAAACAGTTGTTCCAATTCATCATATCAATAAGCTCTATTTATCAGGCGAATATACAATTATGCGTTCTCTCAATCTTATTAGAAATGAAAAACCCCTCAGAATTTCTGAAGGGCTTTCGAATTATGTTGAGGATTATTATCCTAAGTATGTTTTCAAGATTTTGCTTCGTGAAGTTTGTTTCAAACGACGAATGGCTTTTTCTTTAATCTGACGAACACGTTCGCGCGTTAAATCGAATTTCTCACCAATTTCTTCCAAGGTCATAGCGTGTTCACCGTTTAATCCGAAGTAATATTTAATTACATCTGCTTCGCGAGCGGTTAATGTTGAAAGTGCACGGTCAATTTCTTTACGCAATGAATCATTAATCAATCCTGCTTCTGGACTTGGACTATCATTCGAACGAAGTACATCGTACATATTACTTTCTTCACCTTGAACTAATGGTGCGTCCATCGAAATATGGCGACCAGAGTTCTTCATGCTTTCTTTTACGTCGTTTTCAGTAAGTTCAAGCAATTCTGCAATTTCCTCAGCGCTTGGTTCGCGTTCGTATTCTTGCTCAAGTTTAGAGAATGCTTTATTGATTTTGTTGATTGAACCAATTTTATTTAAAGGCAAACGAACAATACGAGACTGTTCTGCCAAAGCTTGAAGAATTGATTGACGAATCCACCAAACAGCATACGAAATAAATTTAAATCCGCGTGTTTCATCGAAACGTTGCGCTGCTTTAATCAAACCAAGATTTCCTTCGTTAATTAAATCGGGTAGACTCAATCCTTGATTCTGATATTGTTTCGATACAGAAACTACGAAACGTAAATTTGCTTTCGTCAGTTTTTCTAAAGCTGATTGATCACCTTGACGAATACGTTGCGCCAATTGAACTTCTTCTTCGGCTGTTATGAGTTCAACTTTACCAATTTCTTGAAGGTACTTGTCTAAGGAGGCTGTTTCCCGGTTTGTAACCTGCTTGGTAATCTTAAGTTGTCTCATGTTTTGATATAGTTTGTGGAGCTAAATGCAAACGGCGAAATTAGAAAAAAGTTCTATATAAACATGATTTATTTATGATTTTGATAATTGGGTGCGATAAATCAACCAATTGGAGATAAGTACTCATCATTCTGACATTATAAACTGCTTAAATCTGGCTGATTAAATTTCGATATAAAATTGAAAAATCAACAGCTGGAATGCACATTTTAGATTCACTACCAAATGATAGTGAATTTGCTTCCTTCGTCTACTTTACTTTCAACAAGTATTTTTCCACCCACCGAATCGATTTGATTATGAGTTATAAAAAGACCCAACCCACGTGCTTCCAGATTTCTGTGAAAGGTGGCGTAAATGCCAAAAAGTTTTTCGCCATTGCGCATTAAATCGATTCCCAAGCCATTGTCTTTAAACGATATCCAAGTATTTCCATTTTGTTTTCCGGATTCAATTTCAATGACTAAGGGTTCATCGTTTCTGCGGTATTTGATTGCATTAGAGATCAGATTATAAAACAAACTTTCCATATATGCCGGAATGTAATCAACACCTAAAGCATTTTTAAATGATGTGATAATTTTGCCTCCACAAGCGTTTAATGAATTTTGAATCTGTAGGATTGAATTATTATAATAGGTTTCAAAGTCGCACCATTTTTTTTCTTCGGCATTGTTCGTTTGAATAGAAACTGTTTCCTGAAGATATTCCAATGATTGTGAAAGATTGTCAGAGGTTAATTCCAACATTTTTAACAATGTTTTTCTCTCCGTTTTATTTTTAGTTCGTTTGAAAGCATCAACCAATAACTTTAAATTGCTGCTGTGAGATTTGAAATTATGAGAAACAGTGAAAAAATAATTCCATAATCGTTTATTTTGCTCTTGAAGACTTGGAACTTGTAAAAGAGTTTGTTCTTCTTTTTTTTGAATTTCAAGGTCTTGAATAATTCCACATATCGACTGAACATTACCTGATTTATCACATTTAGGCCAAGCAATGTTACGGGCAAAAAATTGCTCGCCTGATTTATCGGAATAGCCAAATTCATTTTCAAATCCAGTTTTGTGTTCAATGCATTTTTTGATTAAATCGAACGTTTGAGGTATTTCATAATAGGTGTAATCAAGCTGGTTGTTGAGTTGTTTGCTTTGAGAGTTCCGATTATTCTTGTGGTCGTTATTCGTCCATTGAAATGAATTTGTTGTGGGCGAATATTCCCAAGAAACAAACTTTAATATTTGACCAACATGGTTTAATAAATCATTCGGAATTTTTTCAGAAAGCGCGCCCAATTTTTCGTTTGGTATTTCTTTTACTTTCCCTCCGAAGCCTAGGTTATTTTTCGAATCGTCGACAATCATTTTACCACTTAATTCAAAATAGTGAAAAATGCCACTTTTTAACTTAAGTCTAATCTTGGTATTGAATTCCGCTTTATTGGTGATTAGTTTAACGAAAAGAGAAACCAGCTTATGTTTATCATCGTGATGCACCAACTGATCGATTAACGTATGATAGCTCGGGATAAGTTCATGAGTTTTGTATTCTAGTAATTTGTAAAGATCTGAATTCCAACTCTCATGGCCACTTATAAAATCCAATTCCCATGAACCCACTATTTTCTGTTCATGGTTAGAAAGATTGAGTGGAGATTCTAATACAATGGATTTGTCGTCCTGATTCATAATTTGTTTCAAAAATTAATAATATAAAAACCAAAAGTATATTAAATGATTTTAAAATATCATTAATATGACGAAAGTCATAAAAAAACAATGCCAGGTGTGTTTCAACCATCTAACCTGGCATTGAACCCATCAGGTTTTTTTCTTCGAAAGAAAATCGAAATTGCATAGGCTTTGTGGAAAGCATTGCTGGTAAATTTCTCTCGTAAAATAAACGAAATGAATAGTTGATAAAAAGGGTTAAATAACCCAAAACCGATAGTTTTTTAAATTTTAATACTTGGGGATATTCAGGAATCGAAACGCAAATTGAATTCAAAAATGAAATGATTCGTTTAACTTCTAGCGTTCTTCAATTCTTGAATAGCTAAGAGGGGCGAGGGTTTATTGAATACCGAACTTCCCGCAACAAGCACATCGGCGCCTGCTTCAATCAATTCTAGAATGTTGTTTTCATCAACACCTCCATCCACTTCAATAATGGCTTTGCTTTGATGTTGAACAAGCAAGCGTTTTAATGCCCATACTTTTTGAGTGGTATGTGGTATAAATTTCTGTCCACCAAAACCCGGATTTACACTCATCAACAAAAACATATCCGCATCGTGGAGAATGTCTTCGAGTTGATTAATGGGCGTTCCAGGATTAATAGCAACACCTGCTTTGATTCCTAATGAACGAATTTTCTGAAGAGTACGATGAATATGATTGCAGGCTTCCAAATGAACGGTAATGGTATCCGCTCCACATTTTGCAAATTCTTCGAGGTAGCGATCGGGCTCCACAATCATTAAATGCACATCGAGTGGTTTTTGAGAGAGCAGTTTTACATGCTTCAGTATAGGAAAGCCAAACGAAATGTTGGGTACAAATACACCGTCCATCACATCCACATGAAACCAATCGGCTTCACTTTCATTAATCAATTGAATGTCTTTACTCAGATTGTTAAAATCGGCCGAAAGGATGGATGGTGCAATAAGATGATTCATGCGCAAATATATTTGTTCTTTTTGTCATTTTGAACATTTGAAATTCAATTTTAACATTGAAATGATTCATTCAAATTGGAGCACAGAACAAAATTTTATTCAGTTCAATTGTATGTGATTCCAAGATATCGTTCCATCTTCATTCTCCATAATAATTCGTTCATCCATCCAAACGCGCATTTTCTCCATAAAAATTGATGGGTCTTCGGGAAATAATTTAACAAGTTGATCGGGTTTTAAAGAGTTGTTTTCCAAGACAGATTGCAATTGTGAAAGCAAACGATTATTGGTGGCGAGTTCTTGATCGCTTTTGTTTTTATCCAAGCAAACATCGCAGTGACCGCAATTGCGGACGTTCTTTTCCCCAAAATATTCAACTAAAAAAGAGGACCTACATTGAGAATCTTCTTCCGCATATTCAAGCATGGCCTGCATTCGAGTTAATGCAGCTTTTCTTCGTTCTTCATAACGTTTCAACGACAAAGGAATTCTTTCGGGATGTTGTCGACCTAGTGTAAAATAAATCTGAGGTTCATCGTTCGATGCCACATAATGTATGATTCCCGATTTATGAAGAAACGCCAACATTTCTTTGAGACGATTTATTGAAACAGAACAGCGTTCGGATAAATCGTTTTCGCGGATTTGAACAAACTCCTGAAAAATTCCACCGTACGAGCGCAACAGCGTTTTTAATACGATTTCATAACTCGGATTTTGGATTTCAAAATCGTAAAGTTCATTTTGCGAAATACCAATGAAAATGCGACTTGGCTGGTAATGATTTTCTTGTAAGCTAAGTAGTCCCTCTGTTTCTAAAAAGCGCAAAGCGGAATAACAATCTACCGGGTGTTGCTTATATCGTAAGGCGAAATTCCCCAAGTCGAAGGGGAACGATTGCTCCATTCCAGAACCAACGGGCAGTTGAAGGTAGTTTCCAAGCCAATTGTACACCGATTTAATGAAATCAAATCCAGGAAATGAGCGATTGAATCGTTCTTCAAAATCGCTTTTGTCACCTTGGTCGCTTAGTAACACGGCAAAGGCTTTATTACCATCTCTTCCTGCTCGACCAGCTTCCTGAAA
This sequence comes from Flavobacteriales bacterium, assembly GCA_044369395.1. GTDB lineage: Bacteria > Bacteroidota > Bacteroidia > M30B66 > M30B66 > CALQRR01. The sequence goes on from JBIPLZ010000108.1 coordinate 6,796, forward strand.
ATACGCTTCGGGCGAATCGGGTAATTCCAAATGAACCACACTGCGCACATCACTTTTGTCGATGCCCATTCCAAATGCATTGGTACAGACTATGACCCGAATGCGCCCTTCAATCCAATGCAATTGACGAATATTTCGGGTGGCTCCATCCAAACCTGCATGATAATATGAAGCAGAAATTCCTGATTCAATCAGCATATCCGAAACTTCTTTACATCGCTTTCTGTTTCTAACGTAAACCACTGAGCTACCCTGAATTTTCTCGAGAATACGAAGAAGTTGTGCAGTTTTGTTTTCTGTGTGACGGACTATGTA
>JBIPLZ010000002.1:0-22156 GCA_044369395.1 Flavobacteriales bacterium
TATTGCGGCAATCAGCATGAATCTTTTCTTGACAACATGCAATACAACTTCCACTGGCAATACAAATTACACTTGCTTACCTGCTCCACTCGAAGAAGGTTTTAATGCTATTGCGATTCCTGGAGACTCAACTGGTACTGATAATATGTTCTTTGCTTTCGCAGGATTTAGTGGTTCTCCTTCAGAAATTTTAGCATTTATTATGGATCCAGAAAATTGGACCTACGATAATGATCCAACAGTTGCCGGTATTGATATGTGGCCAGATTGGGTTGCCACATTTATAAATCCAAATCCATCGGAAGTGAATTTCCAAACTGGATTTTTCTCGCTTTCGGAAGGCGGCGCAGGCGAAAACGTAACATTAACAATTAGTCCCGCAAGCTACGGCATCCAAACAGTGACCATCCAATTAACTGGCGTTGCAAACGAATTAGACCTACAAAGCAATCAAAGCATTTCGGCAAATTCTATCACCCTTACCTTGCCTGTTCAATCGTCCACAATTAGTTTTAATCTAGCCGCATTGGGCGATGGATTGCTCGAAGGAACAGAAGTGGGAACGTTAACCATCCTTTCAACTTCATCGGGATTAACGATAGGAACTGGGAATGTTTTAAACTTTGAAATTACAGAATCCGAAGGAATTTCATTTGCGAGTTTTTCTTCAACGAACGAAACAATCACCGAAGGAGGTTCAAGTGTAACATTCACAGTTGAAATTTCTCCGGTAACATCGTCTGTGCAAACATTCAACATTACACTTGCCGAAGGGAATGGAATTTCTAGTTCAGACTACTCAACAAATCCCGCAGCAGTTTCTGGCTCAATTGCAGTTACAGTAAATCCCGGAGATACATCTTTTTCATTCAGTGTAGATGTGATTGATGATTCAGAAATTGAAAGCCCCGAAGATTTAACATTTACAATTGTTCCATTAAGCAGTCAAATTCAAGTTGGTTTAAATTCTATATCAACATTGAGCATTCTCGATAACGATTCAGCACCTGTTATTTCCGACTTATATATCAACGAAGTCATGGCATCTAACACCAATACCACTGCCGATGAATTTGGTGAGTTTAACGATTGGATTGAGATTTACAATAACGCTTCTATCCCTGCCGATTTAGCAGGTTTATCGATTACCGACGACATAACTCTTCCTGCGAAGTATCAATTCCCAACAGGATCTGCATCTACGGTTATTGCACCGGGTGGTTTTATTTTGGTTTGGGCAGATAATAGCATTGCTCAAGGAGCTCTTCACACCAATTTTACCCTATCTCCAGCAGGAGAGTATGTTGGTTTGTATGCTTCCAATGGCGATTTAATTGATTCTTTAAGATACGAAGCACTTGGTCCAGATGAATCGTTTGGGTACGATATTGAAGTTGATGGTGAATTGGTCATTTTCGAAGCCGGAACTACTACGCCTAATGCATCAAACACAACCAGTTCTGTGAGTATTGATGATGTTACTAAATTAAATGCGACGATCTACCCAAATCCAGCTAATGAACTTGTTAAGTTGAATTTTGAAGGATTCAGCGGGCAAAGCCAATTACACATTTTCGATGTGGCTGGACGCATGATGATTCAAAAAAATATCAATGAAGGAATTCAACTTGTATCTATCAATACGCAGGAATTACCAAACGGAACGTACCTTATCCGACTTGGTTCAAAACACAATCGTGTTTATCGTAAATTGATTGTTCAACATTAATAGAATAAAACAAGTGAGTAAACGTCCTGCAGATTTTCTTCAGGACGTTTTTTTACCTCCATAAATCAAGAACATAACCTAGTTTTCATTTTCACGTACCATTGTTTTTTAACGAAAATCATCCAATGAAAAATCGTTTTTTACTGATTATCGGATTTATTTTACTGGGAATTAAAACATCTCTTCATGCACAAGTACTTTCAGCTGGAGCGGTTGCATTCATTGGATATCAAGGCGATGCGCCTATGGCATTTTCACTAGTTACCACCGATACAATTCCACCGAATACACAAATTAGCTTTACAGATAATAAGTGGACAGGTGCGCATTTGCTCGAAAATGAGCAAACGGTTATTTGGACAAGTCCAGACACAGCATTGCCAGTTGGAACTATATTTCGTTTGCAGGATAATGGAAACAGCATGACGGTTTCAGGTCCTGGAACTGCTACTGGTCGAATTTGGTATTCTTTGGGACAAGGTGAGCAAATTTTGGCTTACCTCGGATCGGCCAGCCAACCATCATTCATTGCAGGAGTTAGTAATAACACTTGGCGACCAACTTGTGATTCCATTCCGTATTTTGAATTTCGTACCTGCCTTCCTGCTCCATTAGTTAATGGTCAAACAGCCATTGCATTCATGCAAGTAACAACCATCAATATCGATAATGGTTATTTATCGATTACCCCATTAAATGTTACAGGTCCCGATATGCTTCCAATCATATACAACATTAATTATTGGTTTTTAGATAATGCTGAAGCAGGCGGAGTAAGCTCATGGCCAACTTGGAATTCTGGTGGAAATGTTCAGCCCTTTGTATCAACCATCGAATTTACTCAAAGCAGCACATCGGTCATGGAAGGTGGATCGTTAGCAACTATAACGCTCGATATTAGCACTCCACTTTTCTCTCCCCAGACGGTTGTTTTAGACATATTTGAATTTCCCGGGATTACAGCATCCGACTATTCAACAAATCCAGCAGTTCAAAATGGAAAAATAACACTGAATATCCCAGCAAACGCGACTTCAGCGAGCTTTACATTTCAAGCACAAACCGATGGAATTGCCGAAGCGAATGAAACTGTTTCATTTGCCATAGAATCTCTTTCCGGAGGTTTAACTGCTGGGAATCAAGATGTGATTGCGGTAACGTTATTAAGCACTGATCAGAATTTCTCCCGAATTAATTTCCTAAACGACACTTTGGAGATTTCGGAAGGACAAACAAGTTTCCTTGTTCCAATGTCGATTAATCCAAGTCCCTCCTCAGCTTCAATTATTGTATTAAATCCATTGAACGGCGCAGGTATTTTTAATGATTATTACACGAGTCCTGCATTATCGAGCGGACAACTTTTGCTTTTTACTGAAACAGGAAATCCAAATCTTTCTTTTACTATTTCGGCGTTCGATGATTTTCAAATTGAGCCCGACGAATATCTGACATTTACGGTTGTTCAGGTTTCAAATGGTTTGCAAATTGGCGATTCAAGTACAGTAGTTATAAAAATAAAAGACAACGATAACATCCCAACATTTGTCCCGCCATTGCTATTCTTGAACGAGTTAAATGCATTCAACACCAATTACCCAGATGCAAATGGACAATTAGATGATTGGATTGAATTGTATAACGCCGATACACAAACCGTAAATATTTCAGGGTACTACATTACGGATATGATTAGTAATCCAACTAAGTTCCAATTCCCTCAAATATCTGCTCAAACAACCATGGAACCTGGAACATATAAGATTCTGTGGGCCGATCAAAATACCGTTCAAGGACCGCTTCACTTGAATTTTACTTTGAATGGAACAGGCGGATTTGTTGGCATATTTGCTCCCGATGGAGAAACTTTGATTGATGCCATTCAGTATCCGGGCATGACTGCTGGCTTGACTTTTGGCCGCTTTGAAGATGGAACCGATAATTGGATTCGTATGTATGTTGCTACTCCAGGTGCTACAAATACTGATAGCGTCCCAGCTCCTAATTTCATTTCAGGTTTCGAGAATAATCAAGGCATTTCATTATATCCCAATCCAGTAACAAACAGGTTAAATATTTTAAAGTCAGGTAATGAATTTCAAGGGATTAGTTCTATTGAAATTTATGACTTACAAGGCAGGAGGATCCCGCTTGTGTTCACCGAACTAGTCCATGGTAAGCATTGGATGCTGAACACCGAGCATTTGGATAATGGCGCATACTTAGTGTTAACGAGGCATTCGCATGGCATTTCGACTGCACGCTTTGTTAAATAAGTTAACAATTTAACAATAACACGCTTCCAAAATATTCTTTCAAGAATGTTACATTTGTAGCTATCGAATTTACTAGATGATGCGTCTGCTTTGCAGAATTTTCTGTTTGTGGGGATTATTTTTTTTGAGCAGCAAAATGCAGGCTCAATGTTTTACTATAGAATCTATTTTAGTAAATGCTTGTTCACAAGTTTCTGGCAATGAAGGCCAAAATGAAATGGTTCGTTTTACCGTTGGACCATCACCATTGAACACATCTGATTTGAATGTTACTTGGGCCACAGTTGGTAATACATGGACTGGTGTTTGTCAAAATACGGCCACAGCAAACATTGTTGCCCAATTAAATGCAACGATCACTAATAGTTGTGGGCTTATTTTAGAACCTACGGGAGGCATTTTACCTGCAAATGCCAAAGTTATTTTAGTTTCTGGATATACAGGTTTTAGTGTTACTTCCAATTCTTTTGCTACACTTACTGAAACAATTTACATCATTTTTCATTGCTCAAATTCTACTGGAGGAAATTTTGCAAATTCAGGAACTGGTACACGTACATTTTCCATGTCGTTTGTTCCCAATAGCAGTGGATGTATTGAAACTGTAGTTTATTCGCCTGGCTCTTTGAGCAATAGTGATGGCGCAAGTGTAAATTTTAGTTCTTCAGGAACTGCAAGCTACGTCAACAACGGGTGTACTGCCCCAATCCCAGTTTACGATCCTAGTTGGACAGCTCCAAACCCAATTTGTTCAGGAGCTTCATCAATCGACTTAAATACGCTTATTACTGGAACACCAGGAGGAACTTGGAGCGGAGCAGGTGTTTCAGGAAATACATTTTCTCCTGCAGGATTATCTGGAAATCAAAATATTACATACACCTACACACCACTCTGCGGAAGTGCAGTAAGTGAAACACATGTTATTTCGGTCACAGCCTCAGGATTTGGAAATCCAGCATGGACAAGCACTTCGGTTTGTTCTAATCAAGGTACTATCAATTTGAATTCACTCATTACAGGAACTATTGGAGGTACATGGACTGGAACGGGAGTAACAGGATCGAACTTTGACCCAACAGCTGGAACACAAAGTATTACCTATACGTTAGGTTCAGGAACTTGCGCCGAGGTTTTAACACAATCGATAACCGTGACTCCGCAACCTAGTCCATTGTCTATTTCGGGAACAACTGCATACTGCAGTGGCGAAACCATGACAGCATTAAGTACCTCACCAAGCAGCGGAATTTCAGTATTTTGGTTTAGCGATAATGCACTTAGCAATCAAGTAAGTTCATCAAACACATTTACTCCACCCGCAAGTTCATCAACTTATTATGTGTATCAAGGAACTTCTACATGCCATTCAACTCCAACAATTGTAAGCATTACAGTTAATCCTGTACCCGCTACACCTGTTTTACCTGCACTTGTTGAATGGTGCTCAGGAGCTAGTTTACCAAACATTTCTTCAACATCTTCAGCAACTTCATTAAACTGGTTTTCAGATGCGGCATTAACGAATCTTGTTGGAACAGGGAATAGTTTCCAAATTTCCAATTCTAGTATTCCAGCATATTATGTGTATGACGGAACAGCAAGTTGCCATTCCAATTCGGTAATTGTCAACATTAATGTGAAACCTACTCCATCCGCACCTGTTTTACCTGCTCAAATTGATTGGTGTTCAGGATCCAGTTTTCCAAGTATATCAACTCCTTTAAATGCAAGTAGTGTTAATTGGTATACAGATGCAGCTTTAACAAATCTTGTGGGTTCTGGAAACATCTTCCAAATTTCAAGTTCAATTATTTCAACATATTTTGCTACAGCTGAAGAAAACGGCTGCGAGAGTGCTTCATCGAGAACGAACTTCAACATTAGATTTCCAATAAATGCCTCCATTGTTGGCAACTCAATTATTGAAGCATGTTTGCCAGAAGTTGTCAACTTGCAATCGTCTGAACTTTATGGAAATAGCTGGTCAACAGGCGATACAGCCCAGTCGATTTCAGTTCTTGAAGCAGGAGTATACACGCTCAATGTGGTTGGATTTTGTAATACATCAACCGATTTTGTAACGGTGGTGGATGTTTCAGCTGATGCGAGTTTTAATGTAGAACTCGACAATCCCGGTATGTTGCCGTTAACAGCTACATTAACTCCAACTGGCAATTCGAGTGATAATTGTGCGTGGTATTTGAATGGAGTTTTACAGAATTTCACTGGCGATAACGTTCTTGTTTTTACTCAAACAGGAACCTTTGAAATCATGCATGAATGCAGCAATGCAGGCGGATGTGTTGATAAAGAGATCTATTCTGTAAATGCCAAATTCCCCAACGATTTTTATGTTCCAAACGCATTCTCGCCTAACAGTGATGGAGTAAACGATGTTTTTGGCATTTCTGGAATTGGCATTGAGAAATTGGAAATCCTAATTTTTGATTCTTGGGGAGAAGAAGTATTTGTGATTCAGAATCCAAATCAAACCTGGGACGGTAAAATGAACTCTGGCGAAATTCTTCCTGATGGTCTCTATGTTTACAAATTAGTTGCGCGCGATACAGAAGGAAATCCATTTTATAAAAACGGAACCCTTTTGCTGATTCGCTAATTTTTTCATCCTGAATCTTATTGAAATAAAAACAAATTTCTAGTTTTCAAATTAGGATCAGTTGAATATGGTGCTCGTATTTTATTGCCGGAATGAGTCTTCATTTTTTCTTTTTCATAGGCCCAACCCTTTGAAATTTATTGAATTCACTTATCAGGAATTCAATACCAAAAGATGTTAACAAACTCCATTTATTTGCCCCTTCCAATTATATTTGTTAAATGGAAAATTATATCGTCTCCGCCAGAAAATATCGTCCCGTTACATTTAAATCGGTAGTTGGACAAGAGACTATAACCAGCACCTTAAAAAATGCCATTCGCAATAACCAATTGGCGCAAGCATTTCTTTTTTGTGGACCTCGAGGTGTAGGTAAAACAACGTGTGCCCGAATTTTAGCGAAGACCATTAACTGCTTTTCTCTGAGTCAAGATTCTGATCCCTGTAATGAATGCGAAAGCTGCCAATCCTTTAATTTAAACGCGTCATTTAATATCCATGAATTAGATGCTGCATCGAACAATTCGGTCGATGATATGCGTGCACTTATTGACCAAGTACGTTTTACACCTCAGGTTGGGAAGTATTCCATCTATATCATTGACGAGGTTCACATGCTGTCAACACAGGCTTTCAACGCTTTTTTGAAGACCTTGGAAGAACCACCTTCTCATGCAATTTTCATTTTAGCAACTACGGAGCGGCATAAAATTTTACCTACCATTTTATCGCGTTGTCAAGTATTTACATTCAATCGAATTAAAGTCGAAGACATTGCGAATCACTTAAACTATGTTGCGCAAAGCGAACAAATTATAGTTGAGACAGATGCACTTCATGTTATTGCTCAAAAAGCCGATGGCGGTTTGCGTGATGCATTGTCGATGTTTGATCAAATTGTAAGTTTTTCTGGTGGCAACCATGTTACATACAGTCAAGCAATCGAAAACCTGAATGTGCTTGATTATGATTACTACTTCCGACTAACCGATTTTTTATGGGATGGTAACTATTCGGAAGCATTGCTCTTGTTTAATGAAGTTTTAGAAAAAGGATTCGATGGGGGAAATTTTTTAGCAGGTAATGCCGAACACTTTCGCAACCTCCTAGTTTGTCAAGACCCCATTACACTTTCTTTGTTGGAGGTAAGCTCAGGAATTAAAAGCAAGTATCAAACACAAAGTCAGAAATGTAGTCCGGTTCAATTAATTCGCGCATTGGATTTACTGAGTAAAACGGAGCAATCGCTTCGAGGAAGTAAAAATCAACGTTTAAATATTGAATTAGCACTTCTTCAATTGAGTTTAATCCAAACACCGATTGAAGAAAAAAAAAATCCTGAACCAATCGTAAAACCTGCAGAAAAAGCAGTTGAAATTATTGCTACTTCAGCCCCAGAGCCTGAGAAAAAAACAGTTTTAAATTTCAGAGGTAGTGTTCCATTAAAGACTGTTTCGATAAACCAACACATAAAAAAGAAGGAAATTCCTTTAGTTGATGAGAAAGAAACAATCGAAACTCATTCCATTATTGAAGATTCGCCACAACAACATTTCGAATTGAATGAACTAAAAAATGTGTGGAAAGCGTATTGCGAACAGTTGCACAAAACAGGACGAATGGCTATGTTAGGTACATTAACATTGTCTGAACCGATATTAAACGCTGATTATAGAATTTGCTATGAGGTGCATAACGATAGTCAAATGCGTGAACTCGAATTGGAAAAACCCGACCTGATTGGCTTTCTTAGAAAACAGTTGAAAAACTACACACTCGAATTTATCATAGAAAAATCCGAGGCGAGTAAATCATTTAAACCTTATACATCCGAAGAAAAGCTCAAAGCCATGGAAGAACGTAATCCAAATGTGCGTTTTCTTCGTCAAAAATTTGGCCTTCAAGCCGATTGAAATTAAGGTATTTGAAGCTTTCGAAGCATGGTTATTGGCCCAGGGCAATAGGTTTCATGACAATGCACACATGTTTTTGCTAAAGCATTGAATTCCATTTTTGCACTTTCGGAAGGTGCATTTTGGAAACGATCCATTTGAACCAAAAATGCCTTGGAGAATTCGGAAAACTGATCTCCTTTTTTGGATTCTGAGCTTGGTTTGGCCGAATTAATTTTGATGTAATGCTTCCCAAAATTGCTTATTTTCTTCCCAGCGATAATTTCTACACGCGCCTTTTTCATATCGGCGGCCATGGTTCTCATGAGTTTGGTTAAAGGACTATCGGTTTTATGATGAGCTGAAAATACAATGCTCAACATACACACAATAGCCAACAAACATGGAATTCGATACATGAAACTATTTTGATTTGTATATCAAAACTCCTTCTGCTTCAAAAGACAAACGTGTTTCTGGTTCAGTAATTTTCATGATTTCCTCTTTCGATTTACCTCCATCTTCGGCATAATGACGAAGCATTTCCACACTTAAAACTTCTTTATGAGCAAACCCTTGCATGATAGCCGTTCCTCCATCACAATCTTTCGGAACAAAAAAACCATAGTCTTTAAAACGAACCATCATCTCACGCTTGTTTCCTAAATCAACATTCATCCAGCATCCTTTTTTCTTGCATGCTTCATTGATTGGAGCTTCTAATTTTACATAGAGAGAATCTTTCCCTTCCATCATTTTCAAGAATTCGGTTGTATTAATAGCTCCATCCTTTTTAATTTTCTCACCAAAGGATTCGGCTTTTTGTGCTTGAAGATTAACTCCTGCAACAAGAAACATCAATATAAGGGCGAATGTATTTTTCATTAGTTTAAATTATAACGCAATGTATTCAATTTATGGCTTTGTAGCAAAAATCATGTGTCTTTTACCTGGCGGACCGCCCACACGAAAGACAATCATTCCAAGCGATTCAAGCCCTCTTCTCACTTCTCCTTTCGAACAATATGTAACCCATATACCTTTCGAATGCAATAAGTCGACACTTTTTCTCAGAGAATCTATATTCCATAATTCGGGTTGTGATGTGGGCCCAAATGCATCATAATACATAACATCAAACTGTTTGTAATAATGGAAATCCTCGAATTTATATTCCATTTTCAAAAATGAAAATCGCTCATGAATGTTTAGATTTTTACCATTAACCGATTCATGCATCTTTATAAAATAATCGCGTTCCAAATCATTTGCATAGTTAAGTTGGAGATAAATAGATTCTGGCAAAGGAAATGGCTCAATGCAAACGTACTCAACTTCTAAATTTTCATTTTGCAATACTTCTCTTAAAGATAGTAAGGCATTTAATCCCGTACCAAACCCCATTTCAAAAACACGAATTTTCGATTTCTTTAAAGCAGCTAATTGCAGACCATGTTTTATATAAACATGCATAGACTCTTGAATTGCACCATGCGTAGAATGGTAAATCTCGCCAATGTCATTATTTTTCACAGTCTGACTTCCATCAGCAGTTTCGAGAAGTGTAATCATAAAAAAAACCGGTGAAGTTGATTGATTCAAATTCACCGGTTGAGATTTGTTAAGTGTATTATTTGGAAAGAATTTTAAATTCGGTTCTTCGGTTTAATTGTCTGCCTTGATCCGAATCGTTAGGTGCGATAGGTTGTTCAAATCCATAGCCTTTAAATTCCAATCGGTCTTTATTGATACCTTTTTTATCCAGTAAATAATCCACAACCGAAACGGCTCTGTTCAGCGAAAGCTTTGCGTTATATACAGCCGAGCCAATATTATCAGTATGACTTGATATTTCAATACGCATAGTTGGATTTTGCTCCAAGAGTAAAGTTAATCGGTCTAATTCGGCAATGGAAGCTGGACGTAACGAGGATTTATTGAAATCATAAAAGATGTTTCGAAGTACGATTTTCTTTCCAATCTCCAATTTTTCCAATGCAATATCCTTCGAAATCTCCTGATAGGCAGTTGATTTTGGCAAGTTGATGTTTTCGGAATGGAATAAATATCCATCCATTGTAACTGCTATACCATAGTTTTTTCCTGATGGTAATGAAACCAAAAACTGACCTGTTTTAGAATTTGCTTTGAAAGTGGAAACGGAAGTATTTTTATCATTATCGGTTATTACGATTGTTGCATTTAAAGGAGCTAAATCAACAGCATCAAAAATTTTCCCTTTTAAAATTGTTACTTCTGAGCGAAATTTATCTTTATCGTTTATCGAAGCAATTACCGTTTCAGCTCTTGCTTCTCCGAATGATTGAATCTCCGTTTTAATATTTCTACTTAATAACAACTGATCTTCTACGTTCAAAACAGGTTGCTTTTCAGGTCCTAGAATATTAATAATATAAATATCCGTTTCCCCAATAGCATCCATACGTGCAGAAGAATAATACCCGTGTTTACCCGAAGCTGAAACCACAAAAAAGGCATCCCGATCGGCCGAATTTATTGGGTAACCCACATTTTCAGCCTCTGTCCATTTTCCATCAACCAAGGTACTTCTAAAAATATCATAACTTCCCATGGTATTGTGTCCTTTCGAACTGAAGTACATGGTTTTACCATCGGGGTGCATATAAACACCTTCTTCATCGTATTTGGTATTGATAACGGGACCTAAATTCTCAGGTTTTCCCCACAATCCTTTTTCATTTAAGTGTGTTACATAAATATCAAAACCACCCAAATTGTCCTCGGGATTATCACTCACAAAATAAATTGATTTTTCATCAAAAGAATAGCACGCATGAATTTCGGAATACCTTGAATTTATTGCATTCCCACCTGCCGATTCTGGATTCGACCATTCATCTCCATTTAAACTTGTCTGTAAAATATCCCCTTCGTTTTCGTCGGTGTAAATAAACAATTTCTGACCATCGGCAGAAAGTGCTACTGTTGCGTCATGCAATTTTGTGTTTACTGGTGCAGGTACATTAATGGGAGCTGTCCATGCATTATTTTGCTTAGTGCTCGATAGAATATCCTCAAAATACATTCCATCATCAGCAATTAATTTCCCACTGGTAGTATTTCTTCGAGATGTAAAATACATCACCGATTCATCGGCAGTAAGAACGGTAGCATACTCCGGATACTTAGAATTAACAATAGGTCCGAGGTTTTCAATAATTACACGAACCGGATTGGCAACCAATTTTTTTCCATCATTACATTCTTGAATACGTTTATCCGGATCGAATCGTGGATGCCTTTTTGATGACGATTTATAAAGATTGTAGTAGGCAATTGCGTTGTCAAAATCGTGATTCAAATGACTTGCTTCTCCCAAATAAAATGTAATCGCTGAATCAATTTCAGGATCCATCTGATAGGCCTTTTTCAAATATTCCAAGGCTCGTGTTTTATTTGCAGCATGAAGAAATGCATTACCAATACGATAATTTAGCAAAGTATTATTGGGATTAAAACTGTATGCCTTTAAGTAAAAATCGAGCGATAAATACTTAATGTATTCATCAGCCAAGTAATAACTATTTCCTTTTTCTAGATTCTTTAATGCGGTTTTTAATTCCGATTTCTTATCAGGGAAATTCTCTTTGGTAAACTCGATGTTTTGCTGCGAACTCAGGACAACTGGCAGCATGAAAAGAAAAAAATGTAGAATGTTTTTCATGAGTAAATCAGTTGCAATCTGTTTCTTTATGTTGTTTTGCTTCGGCAATTCCGTTCAAAGCCGCTTCCGACCAATCTTTGCATGCTCCAGTTAAATCGCGGAGGTTTTCTTTTGCGATTCCTCTGTTGTAATAGGCATAGCCATATGATGAATTGATTAAAATAGCTTCATCGAAATCGGCAATTGCAGATTTGTATTCCTGTTTTTTATTTTTCAAACAGCCACGATTGTTAAAAGCGTATTGGTCTTTGGGATTTAATTCCAATGCCTTGTTAAAATCGGCCATTGAGCCATCCAAGTCATTTAACTCCATCTTTAAACGACCTCGCTTAACAAACGTTGAACTCATTGTAGGATCAGCAATTACCGCATTATTGAACTCTTTCAAAGCGGCTTGTTGATCACCCGATTGGCGCAATGCTGCTGCTAAATTATTGAATGCAATAGCACTTTTGGGATTGAGTTTGGTTGCTTCGCGGTAATCGACGATGGCACCTTTAAGATCGTCGAGTTTTAAACGCGAACTCGCACGGTCGTTAAATGCATCAGAGAAATCATTTCGATTTTGAATCGCTAAAGTAAATTGTTCAATTGCCGTTTGATATTCTGAATTTTCAAAGTAAATACCTCCAATGTAAAAGTACGCATCCGCATTTTTGGGGTCTAATTGTACTGCTTTTTGAAAGTCAGCCAATGCACCAATTTTATCATTGTTTTGAAAACGATTTTGCCCGATGAAAAATACGGATTTCTCTTTCTCGAAATTCAATTCAATGGAGCGTGAATAGTCTGATATTGCTCCATTGTAATCTTTTAAATCGGATTTACAAGCAGCTCTATTAAACCATGCCTTTGCTAATAATGAATCAATGGCAAGGGCTTTATTGAAACTTTGAACGGCTGCATTGTAGTCTTTGCTTGCGTATTGGGCAACACCTTGATTGCATAATACTATGGCTTCATCATTTTGCGCAATGGCTGGAAAAATGACAAGAATAAGGAGTATTAATGCGATTATTTTTTTCATGCGCATACGATATTTTCTGGTTTCGAATATAGTACAATTGGCTGTTCTATAAAACAACTAAACATTATTTTATTCAATAATTTGGTGATTCATTATTGTTTTAAATCGAATAGTATCATGAAAGGCATTGAGGTTATATACGCCCATCGTTGTAGTATAATCTAGGTTTTGAAAAATATCATATTTTAATACATCATAAAAGCAATGTTGAAAGAGTTCGGTGCAATAAAATTTGGCGGTATCCGATTTATCAAATTCATGGTCGAATGGCTTTTGAATACTCGCATAATACCTCACCCGATTTACAATCATAGCCAAAGTATCGGGATGAGTTTTAAACCGTTTTACGATAATGCTATTAGGAACACTCTCGTTTAAAAAACGTTGTAAGTTTTGAACTTGTGCACCATCAATGGGTGAAACGGAACTCGACAAAGAATGCACTACTTGCCAATTTCCGGGTTTACCAATGAGCATTGCACAATGTGTAACTGGAAAAGGACTTTCTTGAGTTTCAACAATTTTATCGGAGACAAAGCCAAATCCACGACGAAGAATCATATCTCCTTCATGAAAAAGCCCTTTTTCTTGCTCACTCATTGGATAGAAAACCTGTTTGGTGTTTTCAGGATCCAATACGGCTTTGTAATAAACAAAACCAACAGTAGCAAAAAAAAGGGCAATTAATGTGAGAATGATCTTCCGAAATCTGCTCATGCAAACGGAAGATTCAATTATTTTTCAGATTTAGCCGAATAACTAGTATCAACTGCAGTTGAAGTTGTGTCTGCAGCTTCCATTGGTGTTCCTTCTTCGCCACCACCCATTGGGTTTTCTTTCGGCATACTTACCAACCATTTATCAGCCACTTTCTTCAAATTAATTGTTTTTTCTTCCTTTTCTAAAGTTAAATAAGTACAAACTGCAGTCGTATCTCCTTCAATTTTACATTTCAAGTCGTTCACAACTTGCTTTTCGGTTGCTTCTTTCTTCTCTCCGCTCATGGCAGAAATTTGCTTCATAATATCAATCATACCTTTCGAATCTTCTGTAGCAAATTCTTTTGCCTTATCAAATTCTTGTGCATTAATTGCATCTAGATAAGCTTTAGCCGCTACTTCAGGGCCTTGGCCTCCTGAACATGAAACAATAAAAAATGCGATTAGTGAAAACGCAATTAGACTCAGTGTATTTTTCATAGTTGAATTATTTTGAACTGCAAATCTCCTTTGATTTTTCGAAATACGCAATTTTATTTTAACATAAATTAACAGAACAAATTCTGCTAAATGACTAAAATCAAATTTTCAGAATTGTTTGGACAAACCATCCAATAGCATCCCAAAGAAATTACTTAATGGCTTCTCCACCATCATGCGCAAAAAGGCATTCACCTCTCCGTCAAAATTGATTTTCGCTTCGGAATTTTCTCCAGCAGATTGAATTAAAACTTCGAGCGTAAAAGGAAATGGCACCTTACCATGCGAACTCATCATGATGGAAGAACTCGCCGTTTTATTGGTAATTTTCATCCCCAATTCTGCCATGCCTTTAATCATGAACTGACAAGATTCAACATCGGATGTCCAATTGATGACTTGTTCTGGCATGAGCTTTTGCATGTTGTTCATGTCCGACAAAAACGCAAATACTGCTTCAGGCTTAGCGTTTACTGATTTCCAATCGGTTTCCAACTTCATATCAAGCAATTTTTAACGAGGAACCCCAAGATTCAGGATTGTCCTTCCAACTTTTCAACAAAGCGATTTCCTCAGTAGCAACGTATTTCTTTTCAACCGCTTCGTCCAACAAACAATCGTAATTACTTAAGCTGTAATACACACATTTTTCGTCTTTGAAATTCTGCTGGGCTACTTCAAATCCATAATCGAAAATGGATACGAGACCTTTTACAATGCAGCCTGCTTCTCGCAATGATTTCACCGCTTTCATGCTACTCTTTCCAGTAGAAATTAAATCTTCTACAACTACGATGGTTTGTCCAGGCTCAATTTTACCTTCCACCAAATTTTCCATTCCATGACCTTTCGATTCGGAACGAACATACACAAATGGAAGTCCTAATTCTTGAGCAACTAATGCACCCACAGCAATTCCACCAGTGGCAACACCTGCTATTACATCGGGCTTTTCGAACTTATCGGTTATTAAATGAACCAATTCCTGACGAATAAACGTACGAACTTTTGGATACGATAAGGTTAATCGGTTGTCGCAATAAATAGGCGACTTCCAACCTGATGCCCATGTAAAAGGTTTTGTTGGCTGAAGTTTAATCGCTTTAATTTGCAAGAGAAATTCTGCCAACTGGGAGGCAGTATCAGATTTGTAAATCATGACGCAAAAATACTCCGTTTACTGGAATCAAAAAGTCTTATTTTTCAACAATCCACAAGGTATTCATCAACAATTAGATAAAGTGATTGTCTGCCCTGGAAGCGATTCTACCGCTTTGCAAGATGCAATTTCGATGTTAAAAAATTCGGAAGACGATTATTGTCAGATATTTATGCCCAACATCGACTTTGAATCAGGATTAGAACTTTTGAAAAAACAACTTCATTTCATTATGGCTGCTGGTGGAATAGTAGAAACACTCGATCATCAATCTCTATTTATACACCGTTTAGGATGTTGGGATTTACCCAAAGGCAAAGTGGAGCCCAATGAATCATTACCGATTGCTGCTCAGCGCGAAATTGAGGAAGAAACCGGGATTTCGGATTTAAAAAACGCAGGGGAACTTTGCCGAACCTGGCATACCTACTCGCACAAAGGGAAGGAAGTGTTGAAAGAAACGGTTTGGTATGTTTTCAAAACCAGTAAAGCTTGGCCAACCATTCCTCAAACTGAAGAGGATATTTTTGAAGCTACATGGAAAACGCCCGATCAATGGAGCGAAGTGGAAGCGAACACATACCCTTCCATTTTGGATGTGCTTGCTTTTCGCAAATCCATTACTTCATTTTAATTAAGTTCAGAAAGGCATCTTCTATCCCGGTTTCAGGCCCTTCGGCTGGATTTTGAAAAACATTTCCATAGCGGTCGAGTAAAAAAAACTGAATCCGATTTACTTCCTGAAAAATTGCATCCAATTGAACTTTGCAACTTTCCATATTCCCAATAATGATATCTGGGGTATTTTTCAGTAATGAAACTTGGTCTTTCTTGGTAACATCGTTTACAATTGCCACAAACCGCATTTCCTTTCCATACTTCGAATGCAATGCCTGAAACTGCTTTATTACAAGTTGTGAATTCATCGAATAATCGGGCAGTAAAGCAACACAAATTGGTTTGCCTTTCATTGCAGATAAACTGAAATCTGACTCCGAATTCAAACACCAGAATTGTAAATCGGGAAACTGCTTGCCTTTGATTTGGGAACTCCAACGTTTCGATAATTGTTCGGCTTCGTTTTTTACAATGGGATTAATATTTGGCTTCCTTATAAATTGCAAAAGCAAAGAATATGCATCTTCCAAACGTAATTCCCGAATCGTTGCAATCTGGCTTAAGTCATACAAAACAAGCCAATCCAGGAGTTGCGGATTGGAAATAAATGTATCTCGCTGAAATAAATTTTGCAAGGAATCGAGCTGTTGATGTTGAATGGCTTCTTTGTAAAGTCTTGCGTTTTTACCTTGAATTCGAACCAACAAATCATTATCGAAAATTGCTAGAAATGTACGTTGCCAAGCTGGATTTTCGGGTGCAGACGCTTCAAATGAAAAGCTACGTTTGTAAAGTTCAACTTGGGAAAACAATCCAGAGGCAATTTCAAAATCGCTACATATATATGTGCCCCATTGTTTAAAATAGGAATCGTTACTTTCTAGAGCGGCAAGCCTTGCAGAATCAGAAATTGACACCAAGCGTTTTTTATCGGGAAACAATCGTCTGCTTTTAAAGAATCGATTGAGTTCATCATCAATCAATGAATTTAACTCGGCGATACGTGCATTGCGATTAAACACATCGTTCGAAAGTGTAAATGTTGATTTCGTTTTATCAAAATGTAAATCAATTGTATCATTTATTGGAACATACACTTCATTACTGAATGATAAATCGGGCGAAAAAACCTCCACATAAACAGCCAAATCGGTTCCTTCTAACTTCAATAAATGAACACCATTAGAATCGAGTTCGACTTGTTGATCGGTATTCTTGGAAAACAAGAAGGTGTTTTGAGTGATTTGAATTTTAGAACCCGAGAAACCTGGAAAACTCAAACGTAAAAATGCAATGTTCTGCCCCTGAACAATTGAAATTGTCAATACAAAAGCAATGAGAAAATTACTTTTCAAAACGAATGAATGTCGGAACAAACGGTGTAACATCTCCCCCATTACGATATATTTCACGGATTATTGTAGAACTAATCGCAGCATGTTCGGGCAATGACAGTATAAACAAGGTTTCTACTTCGGGATTCATCGAACGGTTCATCATCGCAATGCTTTGCTCGTATTCGAAATCGGTGGAATTTCGTAATCCTCTTAAAATAAATTGCGCGTGTTTCTTTTTGCAGAAATCGATGGTTAAACCTTCATAACTTTCTACGCGAATTGTTGGGCAATCTTGAAATATCTCACTAATCCAAGCCAAGCGTTGGTCTAGCGAAAACATGTTAGATTTTGTACTATTTGCGCCCACCGCAATTATGATTTCATCGAACAAGTGCATGCTTCTGCATACAATACTCTCATGACCAATTGTAAATGGGTCGAATGATCCAGGAAAAATGGCGATGCGTTTCATACAATTTTTAAGATGGGGGCTTGTTGAAAAAAGGAGAAGTGGACTTTTCCGTAATTCCGAGTTTCGGAATACCCTGGAATATGCTTTAGAACCACCGAAGCAGGATGTTCAATAATGTACCATCCATCTTCTGCTAAAAGATGCAAGTCTAAAATCTCGTTTGTAATTTTTTCGTGATCGGGATATTCGTACGGAGGATCAGCAAAAATAATGTTGAATTTTTGATGCACCCGCTTTATAGCGACACGCGCATCAGCTTGAAAAACCTCAACCACTTTAGTCGATAATTGCTCACTTATGCGTTTAATGAATTTCACACAACCTGGATCTTTGTCAACCGAAACTACTTTTCCGATGCCTCTCGAAACCAATTCGTAGGTGATATTTCCTGTGCCGGCAAACAAATCGAGCGCCAGAGCATCTTCAATATCAACGCGGGTTGACAGCCAATTAAACAAGCCTTCTTTGGCCATATCGGTTGTAGGCCGAACAGGCAATGATTCGGGTGCAACTATGATTTTACCTCGCCATCTACCACTAATAATCCGCATCGTTTGAATGTAATAGGTTAAAATAAAAATGTGGAGCCAAGCGGTCGGTTTCGCCTTCGGGTTTAGGTATGGCAGAATGTGAATTTCGTTCTAAGAAATCAACATCCCGAATATACTTATAACAGGAATCAAAAAGCGCGGAACCAACCTCAACTTCTCCCAATAATTTCAATGGAATTGTTTCTCTGCTTAACGATAAACGATCGTATGCTAACAAAATATAATAGATGAAGTCCTCGGAACTTTGAAAGTTGAAACTATTAAACAGCAAGAATTTCCCATCGGCGATCACCACAATATCTTCACGGAAATCTTGAACATGCACATAAACAGCTGTTTTACCCAAAGAGTTGGGCAATAAACCTTTTGCAAGAATGAAGGAATAATGTAGAATTGAAATTCGTGGAAACTGACTTTCTAAAACCTGTTTCCATGCTTTGGGCCAAGAATAAATTAAAAAAACATCCTGCGCATCGAGTCGCTCCCAGCTTAGCTCATCGGCATCGTCTACAGGATGATTCAATACATGCAAATTGGCAGCATGATCTGCATCGAACAAGGCACCCGGAACAAGTGTGTAGGTATTCGTTACCACAATTACCTCAACCGATGCAAATGAAAGTCGCGTTAATGCATGCGTTTGAAGAATTCGAGCAATGGCTTCTTGTGGCTTAACCTGGGCATATCCTTTCTGAATGGGATAGCGTTCTATAACTGGAAAACTATCGGATAAGGTATCATAAATAGCAATACTTAATTCGTATTCAGAGATTTGCAATCGCAATTTACAATGAGGAATTCGGTCCTGACTGAAGGATGGATCGGTATAATTTACAAGGGGTGTTGGATGAAACATCGTTTACTGAACTGAGCTTTCTATCTTTGGGCAAGTTTAACGCAAAAGCACGGATTGACCAAGAACGACTTCATCTCTTTATTAGAAAATCATCTTGGATTCACTCCAACCGATGGACAGGCAGCGCTTTTTCGCAATCTGACCGAGTTTCTTTCGAAGCCGGAATCGAATCGAGTGTTTGTAATTCGGGGTTATGCAGGTACTGGAAAAACGAGTATAGTTCGCTCATTGGTGAAGACACTTCCCAAAACTAGCTTACGAACTGTCTTGCTTGCTCCCACCGGACGCGCAGCAAAAGTGCTCGCAGCCTATGCAGAACAAGCAGCATTTACCATCCATAAAAAAATCTATTTCTCTCAGAGTGGCGAAACCGGAATGCATTTCGCCATGCAACAAAATAAGCATCGTCGTACGGTTTTCGTAGTGGATGAAGCTTCAATGATTGGTGGAGAGAATCTCGAAACCGAACACAACCTGTTGGGTGATTTGATAAGTTATGTTTCGAGTGGTGATGAATGTCGGCTGATATTAATTGGCGATACTGCACAGTTGCCTCCGGTGGGCTTGGAAGAAAGTCCCGCGTTGGATGTGAAAGAACTTCGTGATCATTATTTTTTGCAGGTGGACGAAAGTCGGCTTACTGAAGTGATGCGCCAACGATTGGAAAGTGGTATTTTGTTTAACGCAACCAAAATCCGTGATCAGCTCGATTCAGGCACATCGACTTTCCCTGATTTAATTGCGAAGGGTTTCTCTGATGTGAAACGAATTAGTGGATTGGAATTGGAAGATTCGCTCAATACGGCTTACGATAAATACGGAACGGAAGATGTTTTGGTGGTAACGCGTTCAAACAAAAATGCCAATTTGTACAACAAGCAAATTCGTGCACGCATTCGTTGGCAGGAGGAGGAAATTAGCAGCGGCGATCATATCATGGTGGTGAAAAATAATTACCACTGGATTCCAGAATCGAGTGCTCCTGGATTCATTGCCAATGGCGATACCATGGAAATTCAACGATTAGGAAAACGATATCAAAAAGGAGATTTTCGTTTTGCGGATGCAACCGTTCGGATGATTGATTACCCGAACGAACCCGATATAGAAGTGCGAATTTTATTAAATACCTTGGACATTGACCAAGCGAGTTTAACCTGGCCCGAACAAAAGAAACTGCGCGATATCATTGAGCAAGATTACGCCGAAGTTCCGACCAAGGCCGAACGCATCAAATTCATGAAAGCCGATCCGTTTATGAATGCCTTGCAAGTGAAATTTGCCTATGCTGTAACTTGCCACAAAGCACAAGGCGGACAATGGAAATGTGTGTTTGTAGATCAAGGTTATGTATCAGAAGAATTGCTCGATCGCAACTATTTACGCTGGCTTTATACTGCAACAACACGAGCACAAGAACAGTTGTATTTGGTGAATTTTCACAAGAACTTTTTTGGAGAAAATGACATCGATTAGACAAATTTTTTCTAATCAAATTCATTGCATCATTAATGTTTTGACTAAACAAGCATAACATTAATTTAACATTGGCAACCTAAAGTAGGGCAACCTTTGTTGGCAATAATTTCGAAAATATCATCCTATAATTAAGGCAATGCGCAAATTTACACAATCACTTTTTCTAATCCTTTTTTTAGCAACAACTTCTTCCGTTTTTGGACAAATTACCATTGCAGAAGCTCGCTCGCTTGGAGTGAATGCAAACGTTACATTTAGAGGCGTTATTACAAACGGTAGCGAGTTAGGTTTAATTCGTTATATCCAAGATGCAACGGGCGGATTGGGCATTTATAGCAGCAACTTTGCAGGTCAGTTAAATCGTGGTGATAGTGTTGAAATTAGCGGAACCATTGTCGACTTTAACGGGCTTCTTGAACTAAATCCTGTTACAGCATCCAATCCATTTGGCTTGACAACTTTACCCAATCCACAAGTTGTTTCACCCATTCAACTCAACGAAGATTTAGAAAGTGAATTAGTGCGTTTAAATGGAGTTGTGTTTGCCGATGGCGGAAATTCATTTGCCGGAAATACATCCTATACGTTTACTCAAGGAGCAGAACAATCAACTATTTACGTTCGGAATAGCTCGCCATTGGTTGGGCAAACTATTCCAGTGGGAAATATTGACTTGGTGGGAATTTGTTCGCAATACAATGCCATTTATCAAGTATTACCAAGAGATACAAACGACTTTATTGTTCCTCCGGGAATCACTATCATCTCTACCATTAACATCAACAATCTTCAAACAAATGGAGCAACACTTTCTTGGGAAACAGATCTTGCTGGATCAACAGAAGTTACTTATGGCTTGACACCATCATTGGAATTGGGCACATTGAGCGACAACAATCCAGTTACATCACATTCCTTCACATTAAATACGTTAATGCCTGGTCAAATTTATTATGCACAAGTATCTTCGAGCTTAAATAACGATACCTCAACAAGTTCCATCCAAGTTTTTGGAACACAATCCTTATCGGCGGGTTGGATAAAATCGTATTTCAACCACGATGTTGATACAAGCAATAGTAATTCACTTCCTGAACTGGTTCAAATTAATGCACTCGACGATACACTTATTGCGTATATCAATCGCGCAGAGCAAACACTCGATGTAACCATTTACGATTTCGACAATGAATCCATCAGCTCCATTTCGGAAGCAATCAATAATGCTTACTTCC
>JBIPLZ010000109.1:0-7105 GCA_044369395.1 Flavobacteriales bacterium
GGTAGCTTCAGAACCTGAATTAACAAAATATACTGAATTGAGCGAATCGGGTAAAACAGAAACAATTGCTAGCGCCAATTTTACTTGTGGACTTTGAATAAATTCTCCATACACCATCACATGCATGTATTGCTCCGCTTGTTTTTGGATGGCATTTACAACATGTGGATGACAGTGACCAACATTGCTGACTGAAATCCCAGAAATGAAATCAAAATAACGTTTTCCTTGGATATCGAAAATAAAAACACCTGATGCCTTTTCCACTTCAAGCATGGGAGGAAAAGGAGATGTTTGAGCAACATGTTGTAAAAATAAGGTTCGTTGCGACAAGCTAGAATTCATGCCTGCAAGATGCGAAGAAAACTAAAACGGGTTAACAAATTCAACGTTTCTTGAAGAAGGACGAATGCTGAGCACCGGAATCTTAGAATGGTTTACAACCTGCTGAGCATAAGGCCCCATAAAAAAACCTGTGGTATTAAACTCTTGTTCATTCATGATGATGATTAAATCGGCTTCATTTTCAGCAGCAAACTCCATGGTGGCATTGGCAATATTCTCGCAAAACAAGGTTGTTGAAGTAAATACCACATCCTGCTCATGAAGAAATTCATCCACTTGTTTCATTTTGATACGGAATTTAGCATTGATTTCTTCATCGTTATGATCATGTGATCGCAATCCACATATGTGAATTGTTGCGTTGTACAAACGAGCAAATTTTATTGAAAGTCCTAATTTTTCTCTCGAATAAAAAGAATTATCTATTGGAACAGCGATATTTTTAAACCCAACCTGGTGCCCACTTTCTTGAATACAAAGAACAGGGCAAGCTGCATATGAAACAATTCTAAAAGCGTTACTACCCATAAAGAACTCGCGAAGACCGGAAACCCCATGTGTTCCCAGAATGATGATATCGGCATATATTTCCTCTGCAACCCTTACTACTTCTTCGCGAATACGACCAGAAGTGATCAAAGTAGAAACTTTCAAACCCTCTTTTTGGGAGATTTCTTCGGCGATGCTATTCAATTTGGAATCAATAACACTTGTTAATTTTGCCTCCTGAGTTTCATCAACATCGACTTCGGGGAGATTAACCCGAAATACAAACGTTGATACAACATGTAACAACGTAATTTCAGAATCGAGCAAACGAGCCATTTTTATTGCATGTTCTAAAGCCAAGTTGGCCGTTTCAGAAAAGTCAGTCGGAATCAGAATTCGTTTGATAGCAAGATTTCGCATAACATCAAGGTCTAAGTGAACAATAGGTATCAGAACAAATATAACCTTTTAAGTAAAATTGCCAATGCAAAAAGCCTTGCAAATATGATGATTTGCAAGGCTTTAATGAGAATTTAATATTTTCAATTAATAGGGTGAAAATGATGTAGTATCTCGTTTTACAGTTGGAATTATACTACAAACAGGAACTTGTGAAGAGCTAATAATCTCTTGTGCTGCGGATCCAATGAACATTTCTGTATAGTTGGTTTCCTGCTGTGTCATGATCTACTCATCCGAAACATGTAAAAGGTAAATTTCACCTTTGAATGCTTTCGACATTTCTTCGGCATGGTTTAATGCGATCAGACTCTGTGATGAAAAGTCAATTGGAACTAGTAGTATTTTTTTTGTAGTGTTCATTCGGAATGTTTACTTTATTCGCACAAAATTAATCAAACATACGTGAAGACACTACCTAGTTCTGAATTGGTTATAAACCCTGAAGGAAGCATTTATCATCTTCAACTTTTTCCCGATCAACTAGCTGACAATGTAATTGTTGTAGGAGACCAAGCACGCGTACCTACTATATCAAACTTCTTCGATTCTGTTGAATGTCGTATTCAAAATCGTGAATTCGTAACACATACAGGTTCGTATCGCGGCAAAAGAATCTCTGTTATCTCGACAGGAATTGGCACTGATAATTTGGATATTGTCATGAATGAGATGGATGCACTTGTGAATATCGACCTCAAAACACGTACAATCAAGCCCGAATTAAAGTCACTCAATGTTGTTCGCATTGGAACTTCGGGAACAATTATCAAAGAAATTCCCGTTGGGAGTTTTGTAGCAAGTTCACACGGGTTGGGATTTGATGGCTTATTGCATTTTTATCAGTTTCAAGAAAATGAACGTGAACAAGTTCTGTTAAATGCTATTTTAAAACAACTGCAACTGCCCGATTCAATAAATCGCCCTTACATTGTTGAAGCCGACCCCACGTTACTTGAGAAGGTGAGTCCGGGATGTGTTATTGGGATTACTGCTACAGCATGTGGTTTTTACGGACCTCAGGGAAGAACCCTCAGACTAACACCTGCCATTCCCGATTTAAACGAACGCATGATGGGATTTTCTTCAGGTGATTTGAGGATTTCTAATTTTGAAATGGAAACTTCTGCCCTGTATGGATTATCTCGCTTAATGGGACATCGAGCGGCAACCGTTTGCGCTATTATTGCGAATCGTGCAACACTTGATTATGCTGAAGATCATAAAGCGATGATCGATAAATTGATTGTCAATGTATTGGATCAATTGAGTGCGTAATGGAACTACCAAACGATAAATCACTGAGAGCCATGATATTGTTGTTGGAAGACCCCGACGAGCATGTGTTTACAGAAATTCGCGGTCAACTTTTATCGATGGGGAATGATGTAATTCCCGCCTTAGAAAACATCTGGGAATCAACATTCAACAATACTTTACAATCTCGCATTGAGGATATTATCCAAAAAATTCAATTCAACGCAACCTCCGAAGAACTAAAACTTTGGGCAGCTACAGGCGGAATTGATTTGTTACAGGGAACTATTTTAATTGCCCGTTATCAATATCCCGATTTGGACGAAGAGCATATTCGGAATCAAATTGAGTTGATTCGAAAAGATGTTTGGCTGGAGCTGAATCCGAATTTAACTGCCTTCGAAAAGGTTCGGGTGATAAATCACATACTTTTTGATGTCTATCATTTTACAGGAAATACAAGCAATTACCACGCGCCACAAAACTCATATATCAACAACGTACTCGAAAGCCACCGTGGAAATCCATTGCTTTTAAGCATTCTATATTCCTGCGTTGCACAAGGTTTGAACATTCCAATTTATGGGGTAAATCTGCCAGAGCATTTTATTTTGGCTTACCGCGATGAATTTTTAATTCGCAATTCGGACGAGGAAGAAGAGCCCATTTTATTTTACATAAATCCGTTTAGTAAAGGCGCTGTTTTTAGTCGACGAGAAATTGACACATTTTTAAAGCAATTAAAACTCGAACCCAATCGAATATTTTATGAAAGTTGCAGCAATGTGGAAATAATTAAGCGCCAAATCCGGAATCTAATTTCGGCTTACGAAAAACTTGGCTATCCAAATAAAGTAGTTGATCTCAAAGACCTTTTAAATACCATTAATTATCACGCCGATTCTTCTTACTAACCGACTTGGGTAGTTTTAACAATTGACCGGGTCTGAATTTTCTCTTCATTCTGGAATAGGGCACTTCAGGTTCAGGCTCCTTTTTAATTTCCCAAACCCAACCTTTCGAAATAGATAATTGACGATAAAATTGCAATGCGCCCTCGTTTAACGATGAAGTAGGAATCGCAATTATCGTAGCCAATTCTGTCCAGTTTGTAGTATATCCAAACATTTCTATATCGCGAATAGCAAAACTCGATCGTTCGAGATGTTGTTTCCTTTTCATTTCTAATTGAATACTATCGGACGTAATACCAGTAATTCTTCCTCGAAGCGGTAAAAACGAAGTATCGTTTTTCATTTTAAAAATCAAACCTTTGTTAACATAGAAAACAGGCCTACGTTTTTTTTTCGGATGGTGAAATTGAAGCCGATACATTGAATAACTGGACGTTGAATTTAAACGATCGGCATCTTCCAAAAGGAAACCATATGTATCAGCATATGGAATCTCATATTCGTGTTTATCGTTTGGGTCTAGGGTTCTGAAAACAATGATAGAGTCGTTTACCTGCAAAATGTAACAATCCAGAAAACCATCTTCGTTTCTTAAGAAAATCTGATCCTGAGCAAAAATATTGCTCCGAATAATGAAAATAAAAACCAAAAGAAATAGTCGAAAACCTTGAATCATAAAACTTCATACAAAGGTAATCGGAATACTATAAAGACATTGTATTTTCGTTGACTAGAAAAATACATATGTCCTCACAAATTCTCGATTCATCCCAAGCGCATCAGAAACTTCAACGCATAGCCCTCGAAATTTTAGAAAGAACAAGTTCGCGCGAAAACATCCTAATAGCGGGAATACAATCTAGTGGTTTTGCTTTAGCCAAAATAATTGCAGGTTATCTGAATAATTTTTCGAGTACTAACTTTACTGTTTATTCGGTTCAAATAAACAAACCCAATCCACTCGAAAACGATTTAAAAACCGATATTAATCCAGAGCTTTTAACAGGAGCAACTTTGATATTAATTGACGATGTTCAAAATTCGGGGCGCACACTTGCGTATGCCTTGAAACACTTTTTGAACTTCCCTGTTTTGTCTATACAAACTTGCGTTTTGGTAGATCGACGCCATAATTTTTTCCCAGTAAAAGCAGACTATATTGGACTTTCCCTATCAACAACTTTGCAAGAGCATGTTCAAGTAGAAGTTTTGGGTGAAGAGGTAACGGTTACGCTTCGTTAATTTTTAACGCATTCACTTTTTCTGCAAGTCTGTCGATATTGATCGAGAGTCCATTCTCCCACCAATCAATTTGTTTGAAGTAAGGTTCTCGTTCGAGCCAAATTTGCGTTAGGTTTTTTTGGGCATCTTCTGGATTTTCACCCAACAAGGGTCTTTTTTTCAGTCCATCCGCTTGAAGAATTCTTTGTATAAGAGAAACAAGTGGAACATCTAAAAACAAAACGTTTCCGTGTTCTTTCATCCAATTCAAATTATCGTAAAAACAAGGAGTTCCACCGCCACACGAAACTATACATGATTTTTGCAAAGAGATAGAACGTAAAACTTCCGCTTCAATTTTCCGAAAATGAGATTCTCCAAACGTCTGAATAAGCTCCGCAGGTGTTTTATCGGAATTTTTTTCTATGCATTTATCAAGATCTTGAAAATCGTATAAAAGCTTGTTTGCAAGTCGCTTCCCTAATGTAGATTTTCCACTTCCTGGCATTCCACAAATGAAAAGTAATTGCTGCATGCGCTTAATAGATCTTTTTTCTATTTTTGCCGAACGATGCCCAGGTGGTGAAATTGGTAGACACGCTACTTTGAGGGGGTAGTGAGCTAAGCTTGTGCAAGTTCGAATCTTGTTCTGGGCACTTTAACAAAAGCTGAATTTAATTATTCGGCTTTTGTGCTTTTATAACGTTCGTTTAAAATCTTTACAACGTCTGTCGTAATATCTAATCCTTGATCAGCATACCAAATTCCGCCTCCTCGTGTATAGGATAACACATATGTGTAATTATTTTCTTTAGCGTAGTCCTTTAAAAAAACTTCAATCGTATCGAATATGCGTTTGCTCACTTCAGCCTCCTCTTTTTGCAATTGAGCCGATAAGGTTTGTTCCATTTGAACCAATCGTTGTTGCTCATTATAAAGCTTTTCTTGTTTTGCTTCTTTATCGGTTATGGTTAAAAACTGAGCGCGTTGTTGAAATTCATTGGCTTCTTTCTCAAATTTCTTTTGCTCAGCAATAAAATTATTTTCTGCTTGCTTGGTTTTCGTCTCCATTATTGCTCGTTCATCTTTGAACATTTCATATTGACTCATGAGAGAATCTGAATTAAAGAACACCACATTTAATGAACCTGATTTGGCATTTACGACTGTTTTAATTTCAGAAGGACCCGATTTTTTGGATGAAAAATGAAGCGCAAACAAAACAATAACAGCAACACTTAAAACAACATTGATAAGTAAATTGAGACTTTTCATATTTATATTTTTTCGCGGCTAATATAAGCAATGATGCGTTAAACATCATTTGTGAATTTTGCCTTTCATTATGATAAACATTTTTGATAAACGCTCCTTCAATTTCGTTTAAATTTAGCGTTTCACAATTGACATCATTTCATGACAAATCCTCACAATCGCAGTGTTCGAGCTTTACTTTATGCACAGGAATATCCCATGGGTAAAATTCGTATTCGTCAACCTTTTCCGTCAATCCAAATCGAATACCCAGATCCTTTTTTGCTCCTTCATCACGCAAACATGTCGATTCCACAAGATGCGGATTTGAAAAATGAAGGGGTTGGACCACACCCTCACCGCGGCTTTTCTCCCGTTACGTTTATATTCAAAGGAGGCGTTCATCACCGCGATAGTCGTGGAAATGATAGTGTAATATACGAAGGTGGGGTGCAATGGATGAATGCTGGAATGGGCATTATTCATAGTGAACGACCGCCACTCGACATTCACGAACTAGGATCTAGGCAGGAAATTATTCAGATGTGGGTGAATACGCCTGCGGCAGAAAAAATGAAGCAACCCGAATATCATCCATTGTCGGCCGAAAATACACCAAGTGTAAAATCAACTGACGGAAAGATTACGGTGAACGTAGTTACAGGAAATTTAATGGGGCTTAAAGGTCCAGTTCCAACTGCTACTGAAGTTAATTCGGCTACTCTATATGCAGACAAAGGAGGAAAAATTAGAATTGATTTACCCGATAATCATGAAGTGTTTCTTTATTTACTTGATGGAAAAATCAACGTGGAAGGGTATGGTTTAGCAGAGGCTCTGCATGCTGTACTTTTTAACAAAGACGGTAATTCCATAGAATTTGAAGCTCTCGAAAATACGCGTATGTTACTTATGAGTGGCAAGCCTTTGAATGAACCCATGGCAAGTCATGGTCCGTTTGTAATGACTAATGAAAGCGAACTGATGATGGCAATGCGCGATTATCAAATGGGGAAGATGGGTATCCTTATCGAATAAAAATTACAATCAACAATCTGAAATTGACTGCATAAGTTCTATATTTGAACATTCAACTAATTTCTGGGTTTATCCCATTATGTTTCGCATTCTACTGTTTTTAATATTTTTTGTATTCGGTAATGTTC
>JBIPLZ010000110.1:0-7101 GCA_044369395.1 Flavobacteriales bacterium
ACATCTACAATTATCCAAGTGTAGTAAAAATTGAATTGGCTGGATTTCGAATCATGGCAGGAATTTTAGAGGATTTTGTTGAAGCAGCCATCACCGAAAAATCGAAACGCAACAGCATGCAAAAAAATCTACTAGGACTGTTACCCTCACAATTTCAATTTCAAGAAAGTGATTCGGCCTATCAAAAAGCACTAGCAATGATAGATTATGCATCCGGCATGACCGACTTATATGCACTTAAATTGTATAGAAATTTAAGAGGAATTGAAGTTCCAACAATCTAAAAATTAACAACTCTCAACCGATATGAATTCTTGGATTTTCAATATTTCGATCTAAGATTCACTACAATTAGTTATTGCGGTTTGTTCAAGTTCCTCTCATATTTGCCATATGGTTTCAATTATTATTTACGACGATAGTATCAATAGAAGAGATAGTTTAAAATTGTTGTTGGAATCCGTTGATGGTTTTGAAATAGTTGCTGCGTTTCCTAATTGCCTAGATGTTTCACAACACATGATAGATTATAATCCTGATGTTGTTTTAATGGATATCCAAATGCCTGAAGTTAATGGCATTCAGGGCGTTAAAATCATTGGGGAATTACATCCACATATTAAAGTCATCATGCAGACTGTGTTTGAAGATGACGAAAAGATTTTTGAAGCATTACGTTATGGAGCTTCTGGTTACATCCTCAAGAAGACAGAACCACAACGAATTATTGAAGCGATAAAAGAAGTGATTGAGGGAGGATCTCCAATGACACCAAGTATTGCAACCCGTGTTTTAAATTATTTCAGAACCTATAACGAAAATGTATCCTCTGAGATGTATGGTCTTTCAGAACGTGAAAAAGATATTTTGCATCGATTGGTTGAAGGAAACAGCTATAAAATGATTGCCGATCATTTATCAATAAGCTATCATACTGTAAATTCTCATATTAAAAAAATCTATCGAAAATTGCATGTTAACTCAGTTGGAGAGGCCGTTCGTAAGGCAATAAATAATAAAATTGTGTAAAGCATGAAACATTTCCTGCGTAGTGTTTTTGTATTGATTATTTCCTTTTTCAGTTCATGTAAGCAGGAAACAAAACCACTTAGCCCCAATATTATTCGAGCCGAAGTATTGGCTGATTTACAAATGGCAGCCGATTCTATGGAAGTTTCGGCGAATGACGTTGCGGAACAAGTTCTTTTGAAACATTTAAATAAATCGGCCGACAGTATTAGTTCAATAGAGAAATATTATCTCTATGCATTTGAAGCCGAGATTTTTTATTATTCGGCATTGTTTGACCAAGGAATAAACAGCATCTTAAAAGCTCGTAAACAAGCAGAGCTTCTTCATGAAAAAAAACTGATCGGTAGTTGTGAGAATATTTTGGGCTTATTATACAGCAATAAAAACTTACCCGATACAGCATTAAAACATTTTAGAATTGCTTTAAATCTCTTGCCTGAATTGGAAAATTCGAAATGGCTTTCGAAACAATTTCATGTATATAATAATATGGGAGAGGCATTTCTTAAATTAAATCAACCCGACTCCGTTATATACAATGCACGTAAATCGCTGAATATTTGCAAGAAATTAAAAGATAAACGCGGGATGGTTTTTGCCTATTGGACTTTGTCGGAAGGCATGCTTCAGAAAAACGACCCTGAAAAAGCAATACTACTGGCCGATTCTGGGATTGCACTTTGTAGCCCTAATAAAATATTGGATGGTCATTTGTTTCTATTGGTATCTAAGATCAATGCCGCTACTCAACAAAATAATAAACCAATTATTTACTCTTCATTAGAAGCTGGAAAGGATGTTTCAAATTCAACTCTATCAACACCTTATTCGAAAATTGAATTTTTGAAACAAGCTGTTCAATCGCTTATAAAAATCGGTGAATTTGAGAAAGCGGCTCCATTGCAGCAACAGCTTATCAACCTAGAAGAGAAAATTAGATTAAAAGAAGAGAAAATTAGGATGGATATCTTAGTTAACTACTTCCAAAACGAACAACATTTATTTCAAATCCAGCAAGAAAAATCGAAGCAAGAAGCCGAATTCCGCCTGACACGTTATTTAAATATTTCTCTTATTGCTTTTCTAGTTTCTGTAATTGTTGCAATTATTTTTTACAGAAATACATTGCGTCAAAAAGAGAAGTTACAAAAGTTGCATTTTGAAAAAGAAAAAGAAGACATTCAACGAGAGCAAGAAGCGCTTCGAAACAAGTCTAGATTGGATGCTATTGAGGAGGAACGAAACCGAATAGCACTCGAACTTCACGATGACATTGGAAGTTCAATCAGCAGCATTAATATTTATTCAAATATTGCTATTGAGAGCATTGAAAAGAATACAGATAAATCATTGGATTTAATACATCGAATAAAACAACAGTCTTACGAAATTTCTGAAAATTTATCGGATTTAATTTGGGCAATTTATTCTGGAAACGACACCTACGGACAACTATTTCAGCGGATGAAGAACTTTAGTTTTGAAATCCTTGGTGCTAAAGATATTTATACTCAATTTGAATTTTCGACTTCAATTCAAAACCATTATGCTCGTATTGATATATTGAAAAACATTTTATTGTTTTTTAAAGAATCCGTTAACAATATTGCAAAATACAGTGGAGCAACTGAAGTTAAAATTAGTTTAACTGAGTTAAATTCTCAATTAACGCTTATCATTGAAGACAATGGAAAGGGTTTTGACCGCTCAATTATTATTGAGGGAAATGGTCTTAATTCCTTCAATGTACGAGCAAAGTCACTTGACGGCACGTGTGAAATTTTATCAATACCAGGAAAAGGAACTCGCATATCAATGAGTTTTATAGATAGTTCATTGAATTCTATACAGAATTGATTGTTTTGGTGAAAAATAAAAAACTAATTAGTCTATTTTCACCCCGTGCATTTTTCGGGTGCTTTTCCTGAAATTCGTAACATTCAAAACGTTATTCCATTGAAAAAGATTTTGTTTTATTTAATCTGTGCAGCAAGCTGTATATTAAGTGCTTGCAGTCATTCCGAGCGTCCATTAGTTCGCTCTTCCATGCGGCAGTATTTCGATCCCTATCGAGTGAATGGCTTTCTGGCAATTGAAGATCCTGCTCGAGAAAGCATTCTCGTTTCCGATTCTTCTGTTTACAATATGGCGTTTACTCCTGCGTCTACTTTTAAGATATGCAATTCACTTATTGCACTCGAAACAGGGGTTATCCAAGATGAAAAATCGGTGCTTGCGTGGGACAGTGTTACCCGACAAAATCCTGATTGGAATCATGATCAATCATTGAAAGAAGCATTTCAACATTCAACTGTTTGGTATTATCAAGAATTAGCCAGAAGAATTGGTGAAACACGCATGAAACAGTGGATCGATACATTGCATTATGGCAATGCCAATATATCGGGCGGAATCGATCAATTTTGGTTGTCGGGTGGATTAAGAATTACACCTCAACAACAAATTCGTTTTTTGAAAAATCTGCACGATGAAAAATTGCCATTCAGTAAACGCTCCATGGATATTGTCAAAAAAATGATGATTTGTCGAGATACAAATTCAATTGTTTACCGAGGTAAATCCGGTTGGGGCTCTCAGGATAAGATGGATATTGGTTGGTTTGTTGGCTATGCCGAATCGCCCGACCGTGTTGTTTATTTCGCGAACCTCGTTCGAATGGCTGATACAAGTAGTAATACGCAATTATTTGATCGGGCTCGACGCGAAGTAACTTACAAAGGAATAGATGATTATTTCATGGGGATACTAAAATAAAAAAGGCGCTTTAGTTTCCCAAAGCGCCCAATAAACACAAACAAAAAAAACAACGTTTAATTAATTTAATGGCTTGTTAAGTTGCTCAACCCATGCATCAAATGGTAACTCAACTGAATGAATATCGAAATTACTTAGAAATACAGATGTCATTGCTTCATTGTAAAGACGATCATACACTTTATTCACTTCCTTTTCATTCTTCATCATTCCTTTGGCAATTTCACGAGCACGCTCTCTAAGCATTTCATCTTGTGTTCCTGGTGCACCCATATAAGAAAGGAAATCACCAGTAAAAGACTCAAGAATGTCTTCATCCGAAACAGCAATGTTGAAATCTTTTAAGATTTTACCTTCAATCAATTGCCAACGAATTCCTTTTGAGTAGTTTTCGTAATTACTTTCAATGTCTTCCGAATTTACCTTGCCTTCGTTTTGAGAAATTAACCAACGTTTTAAAAATTCGTTCGGCAAATCAAAACGCGTATTGTTTACCAAGTGTTCTACAACTTCGTTAAAAAGGCGATTATCGGTATCCTTGCGGTAACGAGACTCTCCGTCTTCCTGAATGCGAGCACGAAGTTCTTCTTCAGAACTAATAGTTCCTGGCCCTAAAAGCTTATCGAAGAAATCTTGATTCACTTCCGCTAAGCTTGATTCTTTTACAGATTCAACAGTAAATCGGAACTGACTAGTTAACTGTTCCGCTTCTTCCTTGCTGATTGCGAGTATTGCACCTGTTACGGTTGGATTTGCAACAGCTGTTTGAAAGTCAACATTAATTTCTGAACCAGTCTTTAATCCAGTAAATAATTCCTGTTGATTACCTGCTTTAATATCGTCAAATTGAATGGTTGTTTTCTTAGATATACCATCTGCCTTAACTGTTCCATCAGCATTTAGTTCTTCAAATAAACCAGTAATTTGATCGCCATCTTTCGATGATTCACAATCCACCATGTCGCCTAAACGCTTGCGATAATCTGCAATGATATCATCAATGTAGGAAGCATCTAATTTTACTTTGTAGATGTTAAAACGATGATTCGAAGAAATATCTAATTCAAATTTAGGAGCTAATCCCAATTCAAACGATAAGTTAATCTCGCCTGGATTATCTAAGTCAATTGCTGAATCATTTGCTGCTTGAGGAAGTGGATTCCCCAAAACATCTAATTGATTGTCGCGCAAGTAACTAAATAAGGTATCAGAAGTTAGCTTGTTTAATTCATCGACTAAAATCGATTTCCCGTACATCTTTTTCACCATGCCTGCAGGCACCTTACCAGGACGAAAACCTGGCATTTGAACCTTTTTGGAATAGTCGCGAAGCTGAGCTTCAATTTGGGGTTGATAATCGGCCGGTAAAAATTGAATCCGGACTATGGCGTTGAGCGCGTCAACATTTTCTTGTGTAACGTTCATTCTCTAGGTATTCTTAACAATAAAAAATGCTTCTCCCAAAACAGGAGAAGCAATGTGCGGATGAAGGGACTCGAACCCCCACGCCTCGCGGCGCCAGATCCTAAGTCTGGTGCGGCTACCAATTACGCCACATCCGCATGGATCTTTAAAAGGAGTGCGAAAGTACTGCTCATTTCAGTATCTACCAAATATTTTTCAATGTTTTATTCATTGTATTGATGAACAGAGCATTTCATTTTAAATTACGTTCACATTTCAAAATTTTTCTTTTATTTTGTTACGTTCTTCCAATAGTTTCAGTCATTATAAATTTCACAATCATGCGCAACTCTATCTTAATCATCTTGTTTTTTCAAAGTTTATTATGCTTTCCACAAGTAAAAAATTCAGCAAATCCAAGAAAAAAAGTTAGTGTAAGTTCAAATGCAAATTACCTCGATTTGAATTTAACTTTGGGCATTCCTATGGATGAATTTGCTTCAACTACAAGTTCATTACCTTTTGGATTTTCATTAAATTATTTATATCAACCAACAACCCGATTACCATTTCTATTTGGAGGTGGTTTTACCTACCTCTCTGCTGGAACCAATACCATCAACAAAACATTAACTGCTGATATTACTTTAGGATCTGTTATCATTGATCAATTGAGAATACCTCTCGAATTCAACATCCGAAATCAAATTGTTAATGGACATTTGATGATGCGCATCCAAGGAAACCACCCCATCGTGAAACCTTATTTTGATTTATTGGGAGGTTTCAATTATTTCTGGACCGGAACAACTTTGTATGATCGATCGACCGAAAATTACTTTAATACCGACGATAAAGACCGTATTTTTCATAAAAACCAACTAAGTCGAATTACCTGGAGTGCTGGTGCAGGCCTAGGTGTTTGTGCTAAACTCAATAAATCTACATTCCTAAATATCGGTGCGACTTATATGCTGGGAGGTAAACTCGATTATTTCGATAGAAATCAAATCAATGAATGGGACATCGAACTGAATTCATCTACTGTTTTGTCTCAAAATGACAAAGAAGGATCTTTGAATTCGAACAATATAGATGTAGATGCTTTTCCGAAACGTTCTGCAACAAACATGTTATTTGCACAAGTAGGCGTTACATTTTGGCTAGATGCAGTAGAATCGAAGAAGCCTGTTCCTAAAAAAGCTCCAATCAGATAAAATTCCAGTTGATTTGGCGAGATAGAATCAATAAAATTGCAATAGTTGTATAAGTAGCGATGGTTTTAAAACGCGCCGTATCGTTCGACGCTTTTTTGGAAAATGAACGCCCCAATTGCAATAAAACAATGGCAATGATCATGGTTAATGGATGCTCCAATGCATACAAACGTGTAATTGGATCTTTCATGAATCCGGGTGTAGTTAGAAATTGATACCCTTTCCCACTTGTAAAATAAAGTATCAACCCAATCAATAATTGCGAATGAGCCAAACCAATCATAGCCCCACCCAAAGCATTATCAAGCTTTTCAAAGGCCTTGTTTGTTAACCAACCTATATAACTTCTATATAGAATAAATAGAATGATTGGTAGAAGAATCCATCGAAGTAGATTGTGAACAAGAACTAAAATTTCCATAATTATTTTTTTTCAAAAATACTGGAAAGCATTTTCGTTTTACTTCAAGTCGTTTTTAATTTTCAACATCCCCATTTTCGAATTCCAACATAATCAATCATCATTATAATTGATTTTAAAATCTTAATTGTTGAATAGTTGATAAGATCTAATAGCGATTCCATTTACTCAATTCCCAAAAAACTATGTTTGTTCAAATTTCACCAAGATGAAAGCAATCAAGCAGTTCATATACCTTATTATTTGCATTTG
>JBIPLZ010000111.1:0-7092 GCA_044369395.1 Flavobacteriales bacterium
GTCGTGTTATCTCTAACGAAAATGTTAACAATACAATAGGAAGCTTTTCTCAAGCTCTTAACATCAACAAATTAACTGCTGGTATCTATATGATTTCTGTTGAATCTAACGGAAGCCGTGAAGTAACGAAGTTGATTAAAAAATAATCAGAGTTTTATCTGAAAAAAGCCCCAACGTTATGCGTTGGGGCTTTTTTTATGCAAAAATTTATATCCTATTCTATCGTATTAATCTCTGCAATTGTGATTATTTTTGCTAAAATTCTGTGGCTTATTAAAAAGCACCTCTCTTCCATTTTTTTATTCGTTTTCTTGAATTTGATGTATGCTGGCATAGCCGCGCAACAACATCCTAAAACGCCAAGTGTTCAGGAAGTCTATACCTATATTGTTTGCTCCGAAATCAAATTCCCGGACATTGTTTTACGACAAGCCATATGGGAAACAGGTTGGTTTAAATCGAAACACATGATTCACAAAAACAATCTGTTTGGATTTCGACACTCTAAAGAATACATGAATTTTAAAAACTGGAAAGAGTGTGTTGATTACTACAAAAACTGGCAATTAAGAAAATACTCTCGAGAAGGAGAAGACTATTACGCGTTCCTAATTCGAATAAAGTATGCTCAATCGAATAAATATATTGAGAGCTTAAAGAGCTTAAACGTTAAAACAGCAAAGGTTAATTGCAATGAAAAATAAGCTTGTTGAAACTTTATTGCTTCTTCTATTTACCTCCGCGCTCTTAACCATCATTTCATTTTTCCCATTTCATCTGATTGGATTTAGAAGCCCCGATTTTCTGTCTGAAATAAAAGGGAAGAACTCTTCAAACCATCGAAATCATGAATCGGGAGAACAACTTGCTGCTCAGGATTCTGCATTTGTAGAACCAACAAAATTATTAGCCGACTCTTCCATTATCAGCTTTGGGGACTTGAGTGCATTCTTTGAAGCATTGTATTCGCTTCATAAAAAAGTACATTCTATTCATGTTGCCTACTTTGGGGACTCCATGATTGAAGGCGATCTTTTAACGATGGATCTTCGAGAAAGTTTTCAGCAACGTTTTGGAGGTCGGGGCGTTGGATTTATGCCAATTACTTCGGCAACAGCGGGGTTTAGGACAAGCATTTCACATCAATTTAATGAAAATTGGACAACTTATCATTTCAATAAAAAGCCGCCCGAAGGAATTGATTTAGGATGGAGCGGTTTTTCGTTTCGGGCCCAACCGGGAGCTAATGCACGTTTTAAGAAATCCAAATCGCAAGATGCCTTTCGTCGTATTGAACTTTATTATAAAAGTGCTTCCGCAGGAAAATGGAGTGTTAAGAGACACAACACCGATTCGGAGATTGCTTTCGATGCTACAGATGCCATTACAACTCTTGCTCTTGATGACAGTATTCCTTTTGAAGATTTTTCCCTTAAACTCATCGAAGGAAATCCAACCGTGATGGGTTTAAATTTTGAAGATGGGCCGGGTATTTATGTCGATAATTATTCATTTCGAGGAAATTCTGGCGTGCCCCAAAATACAATCAAAGATGAAACATATCAGTTTGCATCCAAACAGCTAAACTGCAAACTCGTAGTTTTACATTATGGACTCAATGTGGTAGGTCATGAAGTGGGCGATTACTCTTGGTACCTTCAGTCATTCAGAAAGACTATTCAGAAATTCAAACGCACATTCCCAAAAGCAACAATCATTCTTTCGAGCGTTGGTGATAAATCTCACAAATCGGGACAACAGTATCATACAGAAAGCGACATTCCATTATTTGTTGGCATGCAGGCAAAATTGGCGCGTGAAGAAGGAGTTGTTTTTTGGAATTTATATCAAGCAATGGGCGGATACGATTCAATGAAACGCTGGGTGGAAGAAGAATCACCTCGGAAAGCAGCCAAAGACTACACCCATTTTAATCATGCAGGCGCAAAAACGGTTGCCACATTATTCTATGATTGGCTGATGAAAGAGTACGAAGTTTATCTCGGGAAGAAACTCTCAACTATGT
Source organism: Flavobacteriales bacterium (assembly GCA_044369395.1). Classification (GTDB taxonomy): domain Bacteria; phylum Bacteroidota; class Bacteroidia; order M30B66; family M30B66; genus CALQRR01. Next base: position 2,027 of record JBIPLZ010000111.1, read on the forward strand.
CAAATCCAGAAGCCTTTATCGCAAAACCCGTTTCGAAATGAGGAGAATACTAATTTTCTTTTTGCTTATTTCGGGATCTATCTGCGCCCAAAACGATTCGCTTTCGTGTATCAAAGACTCCCTGAATTTTATTCAAAACAAGTCGGGACTTTCGGGTTTTTTAAAGTCCACAAATCAATTCAACAAAGGCGAAATATCCAAAATTCGGGTTGTTCATCTTGGCGATTCTCATGTGCAGGCGGGTTTTTTTTCAGAACCTATTCGCAACGATTTGCAATTACAATTTGGAAATGCGGGAAGAGGACTCGTTTTTCCTTATCAAGCAGCAGGTACTAATGGTCCGAGTGACTATAATTTTGGTTCTGCGCAGGTTTGGAAATCGAAACGTAACTGCATCAACAAAAGCAATTTACCTTCAGGTATTTCGGGGCATACCATTTATAGTAAACAACGTGGTGCGCGACTAAATTTCAAAGCCCGAAACCGTTTAAACAGAGGTACACCGAATCGGATTGTCCTGTATCATGCTTCGCTGGCCGACAGCAATTTTAGTTATCTCCTTACCGATAGTTTGGGAAATGGAATCGCCGAATTAAATAAAGACAAGAGCAGTGATATGCGCTCTGAATTCAACATTCTAAAACCGATTTCTAGCTGGAGAGTGCAGCACGATACGATTGCAAAAACAGGTAGCTCTTCTACTCTCTTTGGCGTTTCGCTGGAAAATGAAAGCAAAGGCGCTTTGGTTCATACCATAGGAGTGAATGGGGCAGAATATCAGCATTATTTACACAGCGAATTTTTTATCAAACAGCTTACTGAGCTTGGTGCCGAATTGATCATTATTTCATTAGGAACAAACGAAGCATATAACTCGAGTATTTTCGATTCTTCTGTTTTCGAGACTCGAGTTGATTCATTTTTAACGGAGGTTCACACCGCATTGCCTAATGCCTCCATTTTAATTACTACACCCCCTGGAATTGGTCAGGCGGTTCGTGTTTCTGTAAGAGGAAAACGCAAATCGTATCGTTACATCGAAAACAAGAATATTCCCATTGTGTGTTCCGTTCTGCATAAACAAGCCATCAAACACAATGCAGCTATTTGGGACTTTTACCAAATTATGGGTGGATATGATGCTATGAATGTTTGGGCAGCCAAAGGACTTACAGATAAGAGCAGGATTCATTTTAGTCGCAAAGGATATTTGATTCAAGGTTCGTTATTAACGAAAGCTATTCATAACGAGATAATACAATTTCAGCAAAAAAATGATTGATTTCCACCTTTTGAAATCCTTGTTGGTTTATCAACCTGAAGATCCTTTGTTGTTTAACAGTAGTTTCTTTCTGTACTTTTTGACGCTGTTTTTTGCCGGGTATTTTTTATTGCGTAACCATGCATCAGCACGAATAGCTTTTGTTTCCATCTTCTCACTTTATTTTTTCTATAAAGCCTGTGGCTGGTATGTTGGTTTGATTTTATTGGCTGCCGTTGTAGATTTTAATTTGAGTGCCCTTATCTATAAAACGCGAACCGTTTTTAAGCGCAAGTTGATGTTGGTCTTTAGTTTAATCATCAACCTTGGATTACTAGCCTATTTCAAATACACCGATTTCTTTATTGAAATCGTAAATGGCTACCAAACAAATCAAATTAAGCCCTTGCACTTGATTTTACCTGTTGGGATTTCCTTTTATACATTCGAAAACATCAGTTACACCATCGATATTTACCGAAGATCGTTTAAGCCCGTTAAGCGATTCGGAGATTACCTCTTTTTTCTTTCTTTCTTCCCCAAGCTAATGATGGGGCCCATTGTGAGAGCCGCCGATTTTATTCCTCAAATACGGAAGCCCGTTTGGTTAAACAGCCAAGATATTTCGAAAGGCTTTTTTTTAATTGCAACCGGTTGTATTAAGAAGGTTGTTATTTCAGATTACCTGAGCACCCATTTGGTGAATATGGTTTTTGATGACCCTCTTCGATATACGGGGGTTGAATGTTTATTTGCCGTTTATGGATACGCTTTGGTAATTTACTGCGATTTTAGTGGCTATTCCGACATTGCCATTGGAATTGCTAAATGGATGGGGATTGATGTAAATATCAATTTCAGTGCTCCTTATCAAAGTAAATCGATTACCGAATTTTGGAGACGCTGGCATATTTCCTTATCAAGCTGGTTGCGCGATTATTTGTATATCTCGCTTGGGGGAAATCGAAAAGGGAAATTCAGAACCTATCTCAACTTATTTATTACCATGGTAATTGGCGGTTTTTGGCATGGTGCAAGTTGGAATTTTCTTTTTTGGGGAGCTGCACATGGTGTATTATTGGCCATTGAAAAAGGATGGAACGATTTTTTTAAACGAAGCTCTTCGACATCAAATGTGTTAATCAAAGGCCTTAAGCTATTCATCACATTCCACATCGTTTGTGCTCTATGGGTTTTCTTTAAGGCTGAAACATTTCAACAAGCAAGCGAGCTTTTTTCACAAATTACCCGCTCGTTCGATTTTAAAACAATTCCTGCATTTGTATTGAATTATCAACTTACCCTCGGAATACTTGCGGCTGCATTGTTCTTTCATGCCTTACCTTTATCCCTGAACGATTGGGCAATTGGGCAATTAAGTAAATTGCATTGGACGGTGAAAGCCGTGATTCTTACCCTTGTTTTGTTGTTGATCTCCTATTTTAATCAAGCAGGACAAGTGATGCCTATTTACTTGCAGTTTTAATATCGGGATTATTCTTCCTCAGTATTTTTCAATTGCATTAACAAAGTATACGCTCCTTTTACCGCGATGCTTTTATTGTTTATGGATGAATTTCCATTTAGAATTTCCGTGTATCCACCTTGCGAAACACCTATTTGTACCTCAACCATTGAAAAAACATTGTTTGATTGTTGAACAAATACATAATTCTTTCCTTCAAAGAGCACAATAGACTCATCAGGCAATACCTCCGAAATCTGATTTTGAATTTCAATTTCAGCATTCATAAACATTCCAGGAATCAAGGTTTGGTCGTATTGTTGAAAGTGGCAATGAACCTCTGCATTTCGATCGGCCGTAAGGTTTTTCCCTATCAATATTATATCACAAGCATGTTTCTTTTCCGGGTTTCGGTTGTTGAATGCCAGCAATTTTTGTCCAATAAAAATATCATCCAAATCTTTTTCAAAAATGGTTAAGGCTAAATGGATGTCGGTTGGATTTACCAATTCGAAAAGCACCTCGCTTGGTTGTGCATATTTTCCAATGTTCACATTTACATGTGTTACAAATCCATCGATTGGAGAGAGTAAGTTGATGCTTTTGGATATTGTAGATTCTGTTAAACGCGCAGGATCAATTCCTATAAGTTTCAGCTTTTCGGAAAGCGACTTCACCGTTACTTTTTGAGTTGTGTATTCTGCTTCGGCTTGCTGAAAAACTTTGTCGCTGGATGCTTTGCTTAAATTCAATTCGCGTTGTCTTTCAAATTCCTTTTCGGTGTACTTTAATTTGGCTTGTCCAATCAGATAATCTTGTTGCAATTGAATGTATTGTTGGTCTTCCATTACGGCAATCACTTCTCCCTTTCGAACATGCATGCCAGGAAGGAGCTGCGACGATCTCAAGTAACCGCCCAAAGGCACACTCACCGATACCATATTTTGTGGGGGGACATCAATTTTTCCGCTCACTTGCAAGGTTCGGGAAATGGGTTTCTTTTCGATTTTGCTGAAAGAAAGGTTTGCGTTTTTGGCCTGTGCAGGAGTTAGCGTAACGGTTTGACTTTGCAATGCGGGTTCCATGTTTTTCTCTTCAGAAGAACTTCCGCATGAAGCGAGAATACATAGCAATGTGATTCGATATATCAATTTCATATTAGTTGTTGTTAAGGTAATTGATTTGAATAACGACCGAATTCAAATTGTGAATTGCTTCGAGGTAGTCGTTTTCGATTGAAATGGCTTGGTTGTTTAAAAGTGCCCAGTCGAGGTAATTGATATCGCCATTTTGAAACTGAAGACTGGCTGTTTTCATAATTAGATTTGCATTCTTCAGTCCCGATTGCTCGAAATAATTGGCCGTTGTTGTGAACGATTTAAATTGTGCGGCTAATTGAGAAAGCTCGTTTTGAAATTTAGACGTTCCTGCAAGCAGGGCATTTTCTGCAATCTGCTGTTGAATTCCTGCCGACTTCACCCGAGCGCGTTGAGCTCCATAAAAAAGCGGAATTCCAAGACCAAATTGCCCAGACTGAAATCTCGATGAATAGGTATAAGACTTATTATCGGAGCCCGATCCAAACATCGTCATGTTATTATATCCCATGGAAATGGAGGGTAAAAATTGCGCACGATTGAGTTTGTAATTGGCCAATGAAATTTGTTTGTCTTGCTCCAATAAACGTATCTGAGGATGTTGGAGATTTGCCGATCCAGCCAGAGGAATTTGATTTATTTTGAGTGGCGCATTTTCGGGTGAATACAAGGTTGATGTATTCAACAAAAGCTGAAATTCGGCTAAAAGCAACGATCGCTCCAACAAGAGTTTTTGTAACTGAACGGCAATTTGTCCACGTTGCATTTCGGCAGATGCCTTTTCTAAAACATTACTCTCTCCTTGCACAAAACGTTGTTCCGCCTTGATTAAAAATTCGGCGTAGATGCTGTCACTTTTGAGTAAAAGTTTCTCTTTTGCATTGACAAACAAGATTGAATAATACACTTGAGAGACCGCTTTTTTTAATGCAGCCTTTTCGAGATCCAATTTCAACACGCTGCTTTTGTATTCTTCACTTAAGAGCGTTTTTTGTTTCGCATAAACTGATGGAAAACTAAACGATTGAGAAATCCCGAATCGGTTATCCGAGTAGCGACTGTTGATTTGCCCAAATTCAGAATTGACAACTGCTTGAGGAAGATCCCAGGCTGTTTGTTGAAGTTGTTTTTGGTAGTTCGAAAGAAGCAATTGCTTTTTCACCTGAAGGTTGTTTGCTAAAGCCGAATCGATTGCTGTTTGAAGCGAGATAGGCGTTTGTGCTTGAATAGATCCCGTCGTTCC
>JBIPLZ010000112.1:0-7085 GCA_044369395.1 Flavobacteriales bacterium
TCATTTGCCACCCAATTAGGTTCATGAACCCATGCAATAACAGGTTGAACATGCATTTTGCTAACTGGAATATAGAGAGGTGACAACATTCCAATAATTTGAACTTGATCGGCTCTAATACCAACTTCTTCCTCCATTTCTCTCAGCGCCACTTGAATGGGATCTATTTCATTTTCATCAAACTTACCACCAGGAAAACTAACTTGACCGCTATGGACGCCTTCATAAACGCTTCGAACAGTCAACATTAAACAATCCGTTTCAAAATTTCTAAAAAGTGGAATCATAACGGCCGCTTTTCGGATTGAGTCATCTCCAAGAGGCATTTCGGAAATGCGTTTTCGAGCCATTGGCGCCATTCTGAATTGCGCAGCTTCACCAGGCAAATCTTCTAATAATGCAGCAGTTAACTTTATTAAATCCAACTCCATTGATTTCATTTGCTAAAAATAAGCATAAGATTTTGTACAATTGAAAACAAGATTGAGCAAGGATGAAATTTGCTTGTATCTTTGAAACCGATGAAATTTGCGAATCCACACTTTTTATGGGCATTGCTTTCGCTGCTAGTGCCTATCATTATTCACCTTTTCCATTTCCGCAAGTTCAAAACAATCTATTTTACGAACGTGCGGTTTCTTCGGGAACTTCAACAAGAAACACAGTCGCGTTCTCGTTTAAGGCATTTACTTATTTTATTGAGTCGCTGTCTTGCATTGTCAGCACTTGTATTTGCATTTGCTCAACCTTTTATTCCATCAGCTGCAAAACAACGAACCGGCTCCAGAGCAATAAGCGTATACATTGATAATTCGTTCAGTCTTGATGCTCAAGGCGAAAGTGGCTCATTGCTGGAATTGGCTCGAAAACATGCGCAAGATATCGTACGATCTTACAAACTATCCGACCGCTTTCAATTACTCACCAACGATTTTGAAGGTCGACATCAACAATTACTTACACGTGAGCAATTCGAAAATATGCTCGATGAGGTAAAACCCTCTCCTGTTTCCAGAAAATTAAATGAAGTCCTTGAGCGCCAAAAGGATTTGATTAGGCAAGAAAAATTGGATAACGGGATTTGCTATATCATTTCCGATTTCCAGAAAAACACATCCGATCTATCTTCAATTAAGGCCGATACTGTTTTCGATTTAAATTGCATCCATCTAAAAGCAGAGATAAGCGACAATCTATCGCTCGATTCTTGTTGGTTCGAATCGCCCTTTCGTGAAAAATCCAAACCCGATAAAGTGCATTTCCGATTGGCAAATTCGGGGAGCAAACGCTACGAAAATGTTCCCATTAAGCTTATCATCGATGAAAATGAACGTGGTTTAGAAAGTATTAGTCTTGGTCCAGATTCAACATTAAATACAGCCATTTCATTTACTACCAACAAAAGTGGACTTTCCCAATGTGAGTTGAGATTCAACGATTATCCCGTTAGCTTTGATGACGTTTTCTATTTTTCATATTCCGTTCCCGAACGCATCCATGTTTTGGTTATCAATGGAAAAGAGGAAAGTCAGTACCTCAACCAACTCTATTCGGCCAATCCTGCTTTTGAATTAAAGAACAGCTCAATTCAACAAGTAGATTATGCTCTTTTGCCTAGTCAACAATTCATTTTACTAAATGAAGTGGATGCCATTTCATCGGGTTTATCGCTTGAGCTTGTGAAATTTGTAAAAAATGGAGGTTCGGTTTGTTTACTTCCTAGCATGACTGCTGATTTAGAAAGTTACCGTGCTTTTACTTCTGCTCTTAGCGTTGCAACTTACGCTGCGAATAAACAGTTACCTCAATCGATTGATCAAATTAATTTGCAACATCCATTATATGATGATGTTTTTGAGAGTAAACAAGCAAACATTGATTTACCAAATGTTAAAGAGTATTTGCCATTTAAATCAATTGGAAAAGTTCAGGAAGATGTGCTAATGCGCATGCAGAATGGCGATTTGTTTATGGCATCGTATGTTTCAGGTAAGGGTAAAGTGTATTTAAGCGCTGTTCCATTGCAAGAATCCTCAGGAAATTTACCACTACATGCCATCTTTATTCCTACGTTTTATAAGATGGCACTTAACAGTATTGCCCCTGCCCGACTCTATTACACCATTGGAATTGAAGAACCTATCGAAATTATTAACACGGTGCTTTCTGGCGACCAAACCTTGAAAATACTTGCTACTAAAGGTAAATTTGAGATTATTCCTGAACATCGAGTAATAGATGGCAAGACTTATATATATGTTCGAAATCAGATTACCGAAGCAGGTAATTACAAAATTTTACAAGGTGATTCGGTTTTAGCAGCGGTTTCATTTAATTATAATCGAGCCGAATCAACTTCACGTTTCTATTCCGAAGACGAGGTTTTAGAATCACTCGAAAAATCCGGTTGGACAACTGCGCGTGTTCTCGATGGATCAATTAAAGAACTAAAACAAGAAGTTACGCAGCTGGATGAAGGAAGACCACTTTGGAAAATCTTCTTATTGCTTGCATTATTTTTCCTTGCTGTGGAAATTGCTCTAATAAAACTTTTAAAATAACAAACATGGCGAATCACCTCTTCAAAAACCTACGCGTTGTAGATTCACGAAATAGTTTGAATGGTGAAATTTGTGACATCGAAGTTCGAGATGGGATAATTTTTCAGATTGGAAAAGATCTACACTCTGATAATGCTGAAGTTATTGACTTTGAAAACCGTTGCGTCTCCCCTGGTTTATTCGATATGCAAGTTACTTGCGGCGAACCCGGTGAAGAAGAAAAAGAAACTTTTGACAGTTTAGAAAAAGCAGCCATTTCTGGTGGAATTACCGGTTTACTTTTAATGCCATCTTTACATCCGGTGTGTGATAATCGCAGTCAAGTGGAGTTTATCATGCGTAATTGCCAAAATAGAAAAACGGCTGTATACCCATCAGGTTCAATTTCAGTGGGAACTAAAGGAGTTCAATTGGCCGAAATGGCTGACATGAAAGCAGCTGGAGCTCTTGCATTTACAGATGACAAAAGCCCAATCGATAATTCTGTCTTGGTTCATTTAGCCATGCAGTACAATCAAATTACGGGAGGACTTTTACTTTTTCATGCCGAAGATAGCATGATGAGTTTGGGAGGGAAAGTTAACGAGGGATTGATCAATGTTCAACTTGGTTTGAAAGGATCACCTGCTATTGCGGAGGAATTGGGTGTTGTTAGACTACTAACCTTGGCTCGCTATCACAATGCACGCATTCACATTCAAGGAGTTTCCTCTGAGAATTCAATCGTACATATTCGTAAGGCGAAACAAGAGGGATTGCAGATTACGTGCAGTACCTATGCGCATCATTTGTTTTTCAATGATGAAGTGCTGTTGCAGTTCGACAGCCGTTTTAAAGTTTGGCCGCCATTACGCTCCGAAAAAGACCGAACTGCTTTAATTGACGCTGTTTGTGATGGAACAATTGATGTAGTTTCCTCAGATCATCGTCCACAAACCATTGAAAATAAAGATGTTGAATTTGACTACGCTAAATTTGGAAGTATCGGATTAGAAAGTCTTTGGTCTGCAGCAGTGTCTTCAATTCCTTCAACTGATATTTCATTGCTCATCGAAAGAATGAGTCATGCTCCAAGAAGATTATTGGGATTGGATGAAATCAAAATTTCTCAAGGCGAAAAAGCAAATTTCTTCATTTACAATTTGAATGAAACCTTCACGTTTGGTAAAGAACACATACGAAGTAAATCATCCAATTCAGCGTTTCTTAATCAAACCTTAAAAGGCAAGATTAAAGGAACGTATTCTGAATCTACTTGGTTTGAATTATAAACTGTTATGCTCAGAATAACACTTGGTTTCATTCTTTTTTCTTCAACGTTTCTTTCTGCACAAAACCCAATCGATACCTTGGAATTTTACGCGAAGAAAATGTTGAATGATCCCATAGAATCGAAACGATTGGAGTCGGAGGAACGCGTATCTTTTATTTTAGACACCTTATTAAAATCGCCAAATTCTTGGGATGTTTCATTTGCCCAAATAAAAAGCATCTCAATTTTAACATCGCCCGACAATCGGTTTAAGCTATATACGTGGAATGTTCCATTAGACGATGGAACGTATTATTTCTTCGGAAAAGTTCAACTTCATGCGCATCGAAAATTCCCGTATTCGGTCATTGATTTAAAAGATGCTTCAGCCGAAATAACCAAGGCAAGTAGCAAAATTCTTCCCGCGGATCAATGGTTTGGAGCTTTGTATTACAACATCATTCGAAAGAGTTCAAAGAGAAATGTGTATTACACCCTTTTGGGTTGGGATGGAAACACATCCATGAGTAATAAAAAACTAATAGATGTTATGCAGATTAGCTCGAACAACATTATTACGTTTGGAGCTGCTATTTTTGATGATTCTAAACGTTTAAGAAATCGCGTCTTTTTTGAGCATTCTGAGCGTGTAACTATGTCGCTTCGTTACCAAGAAAACAAAGATTGGATTGTGTTCGATCATCTTGCACCAAGTCAATCTTCGCTTGAAGGTCAATATGAATTCTACGGACCTGATTTTACATTCGATGCCTTTCAATGGGAGAAAAATCGTTGGGCGTTTAAAGCAAATGTTGATGTTCGGAATGAAGGGTTAAACGAAGGAAAACAAACAAAGAAACCTGAAAGGGGATTGCCTGCTCCTAAGCAAAAATAAGCATCAACTTATTGGATTAATTTCTTCGTCGAGTAGTTGCTTTTGATGCATTTCGGCATACTGCCCATTTAATGAAAGCAGATATTGGTGAGTACCACGTTCAGAAACTTGTCCATGATCTAAGACAATAATTTCATCGCACTGTTTTACTGACGAGATTCGATGCGAAATAATGATGGTTGTTCTATTGGACATAATTCGTCTCAAATTCTGCAGAATTGTTTCTTCGGTTTCTGTATCAACAGCACTCAAGCAATCATCAAAAAGCAATATGGCTGGTTTCCGAATTATGGCTCGAGCGATAGAGATGCGTTGTTTTTGTCCACCCGATAAGGTTAATCCTCTTTCTCCTACTTTGGTTTCAAATCCGTTTGGAAATTCCATGATAGAATCAAAGATAGCAGCGTCTTTGGCGGCATGAGTCACTTTATCGAACGTTAAACTATCCGTTTTTGCATTCTTTAAACCAAAAGCGATGTTGTTAGTAATAGTTTCGGAAAATAGAAATACTTCTTGCGGAACGTAGCCAATGGCACTGCGCAAATCGTCCAAATTCAACTCTTGAATGGATTCTCCGTCAATGCTAATTGTACCAGAATCAATATCATACAAACGGCAAATAAGCGCGGCAATGGTCGATTTACCCGCACCCGTTCTTCCAACTATAGCTAATGATTTCCCAGATTCTACATGGAAACTCACCTCTTTCAATGCAACAATTCCACTATCGGGATACGTGAAACTTACGTTATTGAATTCAATCGTCCCAATAATATGAGAATGCTGTTTGCTTGAATTTTCAATTGCGGGTTTTTGGTTGAGAAATTCATTGATTCGGGTTTGGGAAGCTGCGGCACGCTGAACAATTGCAGTTACCCAACCAATAGATGCTACTGGCCAAGTAAGCATGTTCACATACAAGATAAATTCGGCAATGATACCAGTAGTAATTTCTCCGCTAAATACTTTTTGCCCCCCAACATATATTGTGATTAGAGTGCTTAATCCGATGAGCAAAATGATTAATGGGAAGAAAAGTGCATTCGATTTTACAAGTTCAATGTTTCGTTTACGGTATTCCTGTGCTTCCTTGTGAAAAGCTGTTCGAGTAAAATCTTCGCGGTTGTATGCTTTCAAAACACGAATACCCGAAAACATCTCCTGTACAAAAGAAGAAATTGTAGATAGCTGTTTCTGAACTGCTTCACTTTTCCGAATAATCATGCTGTTTAGCAGATAAATTGCTACTGCTAAAATGGGAAGTGGAACAAGCACATAGATTGTTAACTCAACATTGATGGATAACATTCTTACCAGAATCAACACAAACAAACTAAGTGTGCTAATGGCATACATTATAGCTGGACCAACATACATGCGAACTTGTCCAACATCTTCGCTGATGCGCGCCATGAGGTCGCCCGTTTTATTTTTCTTATAAAATGCTAAATCCAATTTTTGGTAATGTGCAAAGATGTCGTTCTTCAAATCGAACTCAATCAAGCGCGACATAACGATAATGGTTTGCCGCATAAAGAACATAAAAAGCCCTTTTATCAATGCAGAGGCAATGACAATGAGACCAAAAATGAGTAACATCTGAAAGAAACTGCTTGCTAAATCTTTCTGGAGATTGGTTTGATCGAATAAAAAGTACACTGAAACACCATCTTGCACAAGGTCAATTCCTTTTCTTAATACCTCTGCAGGATAAATTGCGAAAATATTGGAAATGGTAACAAACAATGAGCCTAGAAGCAAACGCGTTCTATATCGCCTGAAATATGGATTGAGAAATTTTAATGATTTCATGGCTTCCCAGTGTTTCTAATTTGCGGAGATTGAAAATTCAGCTACTTTTGTTCCTCCGCTAAGGGAAAGAGAAAATTTTCCTATCGACAAAAGTATCAAAAATCTCCCGAAAATCCTTTAATCAAATTTCTAACAAAATTTACTCTTATGCCTAATACACAGGAACTCCCAATTGTGAAGGCCGATGCAAAGAGCTCAGTAATCGAAAGCATGCAGGCACTCGGTCACGAACAAGTGGTCCATTTTTATGATCAATCAACTGGTCTAAAAGCAATCATAGCTATCCATAATACCCAACTTGGTCCAGCATTAGGCGGTACACGTATGTGGGCATATGCAAACGAAGCCGAAGCATTAACCGATGTACTTCGCCTATCGAGAGGTATGTCATATAAAGCAGCCATTACAGGTTTGAACTTAGGTGGTGGTAAAGCCGTTATAATTGGCGATGCTAAAACGCAGAAATCAGAAGCCTTGATGCGCCGTTTCGGTAAATTTGTTGATGGACTTTCAGGCAGATACATTACTGCAGAAGATGTGAATGTTGGAACTAAAGACATGGAAT
>JBIPLZ010000432.1:0-21842 GCA_044369395.1 Flavobacteriales bacterium
TCGCGGCCGGACGGGCGCTGTACACGTCGGACGAATCGCAACTGGTGGCGACGCTCCTCCGGGAACGCGGCGCCAAGACGCTGATCGTCTGCACGAGTGCGATGCACCTGCCGCGGGCGGCGGAGCACTACCGGGGGCTGGGGTTCACCGTGACACCACTACCCGCGGACTTCGCGACGCGCGGCGTGGCGGAAGGATGGTCATGGGCGCTGCTGGTTCCGCGCGGGCTTGCGCTGTCGCAGGTCGATGCGGCCGCAAAGGAGTGGATGGGGCGCGTGGCGGTGCGATGATGCGGGAACAGACCACTCAGTGGCCAAGCGCACGGCGAACTTGTTCAGGAACCCGGCCGCGCGGAACGCGGCGTCGCTGATCGGCATCCTCGCGATCTGCACCGTGTTCGCGATTCCTGCACCCGCGACATGGCGCGGCATCGCGGCGGTCGCGGCGGCATGCGCGGGCGCCGTCATGATCATCGAGGCAGGGAATGAACGGCGCGACGGCATCGGATCGCGGGTGCTGTCGGCCCCCCCGCTGGTGGCGATCGGGGTGATCTCATACTCGCTCTACCTGGTCCACTGGCCGATCGCGGCGTTCATGCGCGCGATCGGTTCATCCACCCTGGATGGGGCATGGCCGGCTGTGGGCATCTTCCTCACCTTCGTGCTCGGGATGACCAGCTGGGCGCTCGTGGAGCGACCGTTCCGCCGCGGCCTGGGTGCCGGCCGCGTCCCGGCGACCGCCGTGATGCTGGCCACGGGCGTTGCGGCGATACTGGCCCTCGGCGCCTGGTTCGTGGACGGCAAGGGGCTCCCGGGCAGGCCCATCGCGAGAGCGGGCGGCAGTTCCTCGAACCTCATACCCCAGGAATTCGGCAACGTATCCACGCAGGACACCCGAGATGGCCGGCTGCCGAGGCTTGGCGCATGCGACGGAACTGCACCGGCCTTTGCGCTCTGGGGCGACAGCCATGGACTCGCGATCAGCAGGACGGTTGCGGCAGCGGCACAGGCGCACGGGCTGTGCGGGATCGCTGCCCTCCGGCCGGCAATGGTGCCACTGCTGGACACGTGGCGAGCGGCGTCGAGGGAAGGACACCGGGCGTGGAACGATGCCGCATGGGAAGCGATCCGCCGATCCGGTGCACAGCACGTACTGCTGGTGGCACGGTGGTCGATCAATGTCGATGGACGAGAGAACGGCGACGTGGACAGCCTCGTCACGGACGAGGAGGCCGCCATCGTCGACCGGTCATCCGCACGAGCTTCGATGGTCCGCGGATTCCGGCGGACCCTGGCGGCGATCCGGGAGGCCGGAATGGATGTCTGGATCCTGCTGGAGCCTCCGCAGCTCGTACTCACTCCCTCCCAGTGCGCCGCGCGAAAGCTCTACGGAGGTGTGCTGCCGACCCGCTGCGTCGATATCGACCGATTTCTTGCGACGCAAGCGACGATCCAGGGGATCATTGCCGAGCTCGGCGACATGCCGGGCATGCACCTCGTAAACCTCGCGCGGCCATGCCTTGACGCCGATCCACACGAGTCGGACTTCGCCGACCGCGATCACCTGAGCCCGGAGGGTGCGGACCGCATGCTCGGCGGGCTCTTCGATGGGCTCATGGAGTCAATCTCACGCACTTCGCCACGCGCGACCCGGCGTACGGGCGGTGCCAGCCCCTGATCGTTCCCGAAAGACATGCGCTGACGCAGGTGGAGGAGCGGCGAAAGAGATGGCGGGGCGGGCGATCAGGCGCCCGCTCGCGAAAGGCAACCCCCCTCAAGCACGTACTCGTCGCCCGTGTGCGGGCAGCGATACTCGCCCGAACCGGAGACCGGGAGCGGAATCCGTTCGCCGAAGGCGCTCATCCAACCGATCTGCCGGGCCGGGACGCCCGCCATGAGCGCGAAGGGCTTCACGTCACGGTTCACCACCGCTCCAGCGCCCACAAAGGCGTGCTGGCCGACGGTAATGCCGCACACGATGGTGCAATTGGCTCCAAGCGTTGCACCGCGCTTCACCAGGGTGTCGCGATACTCATCCTTCCGGGTGACCGCAGAACGCGGGTTGTATACATTCGTGAACACCATGCTCGGCCCACAGAAGACGTCGTCTTCGAGGGTGACGTTGTCATAGACCGACACGTTGTTCTGGATCTTCACGTTGTTTCCGATGACAACGCGATTGCCCACAAACACATTCTGCCCCAGCGAGCACCGCTCTCCGATCCGGGCCCCTCCGCACACATGCACGAAGTGCCACACCCTGCTGCCCGAACCAATCTGCGCGCCCGCATCGACGATGGCCGAGGGGTGGACCGAAAACGAAGCGGTCGATGGAGCGTTCGCGGCGGGCTGAGTCATGCTCGCACCGCCTCGACCTGCTGGCACATGGGGTGGTAGTCGCCTGTCAGAGGAGTGAGCTGTGCATCGCGGATCATCTGAACCATCTCGATCGATGGTCTTGCGTCGCGAAGCCCGAAGCCACGCCCAGCTAGGATCTCTTGATAACTGACGGTGTGCAGATCGCCGAAACCCTCGCTGAACTCGACTTCATGACCCTCCACGGTGATCGAGCGAAAGGTGCGCTGCCCCTTCGTACGCTGGGCATCGGGCAGATGGCCAGCGTTCACGGACAGGAACCAGCGGACGTGGGCGCGCTCGAGCTCAAGTACGCCCGACGCGCAGTCGGCTTGGCGGCGGTGGACCGTCGACGCCACCAATCCACCAAAGATCCAACCTAGCATGTCGAAGAAGTGCACTCCGATGTTTGTAGCAACACCGCCAGCCTTGTCTAGATCTCCCTTCCAACTGCGGTGGTACCACTTCCCCCGGGAGGTGATATACGTCACGTCGATATCAATCCTTCGATCCTTCACGCCGACATACTTCTCACGTAGCGCAATGATCGCGGGGTGGTGCCGCAACTGAAGGACGGTGTGAACCCTGCGTCCGCTTTCAGCCTCGATGGATGCAAGACCCTCAATGTTCCACGGATTCAGAACGATGGGCTTCTCGCAGATCGCACTCGCACCATTACGAAGTGCCATGCGGATATGCGCATCGTGCAAGTAATTCGGTGAACAAATCGACACAAAGTCAACGGGGTTGCCGCTCCTACACAGCTTGTCAAGGTGTCGATCGAATCGCTCCGGCTCCATGAAGAAGTCTGCATCAGGGAAGTACGAGTCGATGATGCCCACGCTGTCATTGGGATCAAGGGCCGCAAGAAGCGAGTTGCCAGTCTCCTTGATGGCCCTGAGATGACGTGGCGCGATGAACCCAGCCGCGCCAACAAGTGCGAAAGCCCTATTCGGTTCCATAGAAAGACTCATTTTGTGAGTGTACCGCATCCAGTTTCTGAGACAATTTGAAGTTGGTACTCACGCGGCCTCCCCGAAGAGGATGCGTCGGTGCGCTGCGGGCGTTCGGTAGCCGATCCGCCCGATGATCCAGTGGTTGTTGAAGCGGCGGGCGAAGTCGCGGAGCGCCTGGTTGAGCTCCTCGACGGTCCGGAATCGGCGCAGCCAGAGCAGCTGCTCCTTCAGGGGCCGGATGAATCGCTCGACGCATCCGTTGCCCTCCGGCTGGCGGACGAAGGACGGGCTCGACTCGATGCCGAGGGTCTTGAGCTCGTCCTGGAAGGCGTGCGAGATGAACTGGCTGCCGTGGTCGTGCGGAGCTTCGTGCCCTCCGCGATCTTGTCCTCGTACCGCCCCATCGTGAAGTGAATCGCCTCGCGCAGGCACTCGATGGCCTCGAATCGCGTGCCGCGCCGCGAGGCGCGCACCCCGAGGCATTCGCCCGTGCAGTGGTCGCTGACCGCGAAGACCGCGGCGTTTCCCTCGTCGGAGAGGCACGTCTTCGGGCCTCGCTTTGCGGGGATCTGCAGCTCGGTGTTCGCCAGCGCCTTGTGGCGCTGGACGGTCGCGCGGGCGAGCCGCCACGCGCGGCAGACACGCAGGATGCCGTAGGGCTTCTTCGCGACGGGTGACATCGCCTGGCTCAAAGCGACGGCCTCCGCGGCGGAGGGCGGAGTCCGTCCTCCAGGATCTCGATCTTCTTCTCGAGGAGCTCGATCTGCATGGCCTGGTCGCCGACCTTGGCCTTGAGGTCGTGGATGAAGCCGTCGCGGTGGTCGGGCTCGCGCGACTGGAGCCCGGCCTGCATACCGGCGAGCGCCTCGTCACGCCACTCGGCGAGCTTGCCGGGGGTGGCGCCGAGCTCGGTACGTTCGGTCACATGGGTGACACTCCGTACCGGGCACATGGGTGACACTCTGCCCGTCACGGAAGACCTCCCATCCTACGGCTGCGGCATCACCTTCAGTCCTAGTCGTCCGACTCCATGTCTTCGGGCTCTGGCTCGGAGGACGCGCCGTCTGCGCCTTCAGCGTCCGGTGCATCCGCTCGTGACGCGGATTGTCCTCCGGATGCCCCACGCGCGACCGGCACACCTCGATCCCCTGACGCATCCACTCCACCGTCACCCGTGACCGTCGGCCAACGCCCGTCCCCGCAAACGGAGCGCCGTTGTCGCTGTGGATCCGCTCCGGCACGCCAAATCTGCGGAAGATCCGTTCGAAGCTCCCCAGCACCGCCTCCGTCGATGGCACCACACACCCATCAACGCAAAGCACGAAGCGTGTCGCATCATCCTGCACCGTCAGCGGGAAGCACATCGACCGATCCCCAAGACGGAATTGCCCCTTGAAATCAACCGTCCACTGCTCGTTCGGGCTAGTACCCGCTCGGTACGCCCCGGCCGGACCACGTAGATCCGGATCACGACGCCATCGACTCGGCGCCACCAAACCCTCCTTGCGCAGGATCGACGACACCGTGCTCAACGCAGGAAGACGCATGTTCGGAAACTCGCGACGAGCAAGAAACAGTAACTGGCGCGGTCCCGAGCCCGTCCGCTTCCGGAGCCGCACCAGCAACTCCCGCAACTGCGGCGACGTCGCGTGCGTACCCGACCAGCCCACGGCGCTAGCCAGGCGCCAGACTTTTTTCGGAGCACGTCCTGCAGGATCGCCTTGTCCAGGCTCAGGTCAGCGACCAGCCGCTTCAACTTGGCATTCTCGTCCTCGAGCTGCTTCAGCCGACGCACCTCCGCAACGCCCACCGCGCCGAACTTCTTCTTCCACCGGTAGAAGGTCTACTCGGACACGCCGAGCCGTCTGCAGATCTCCGCGATCGTCTGCCCGGTCGACTCCTGCGCCAGGGCGTAGGGGATCTGCTCTTCCGTGAAACGCTTCCTCTTCACGCGAACCTCCATCTCTGCTGGAGGCCGTATTGTCCGAGATAACTCGCAGCCGGTTTGCCTCAGGAATCAGGGGGAAGACCCGCACGTCTCCTTCGTCATGGACCCGATCGCTGATGAAATACTAACAAGTCCCCAGATTGAACACGCAAAGAACAGATTGTTGAGCAGGTACTGAAGAAGGTTCCCGTGAACACCATCAATGACGAAGCTGACAAGGTAGATCGAGTACAGGACGCAAATAGTCCGATTACGTGCCGAGGACACAATTGCCATGCTCAGCGCAAGCGCAGGGCCAACAACTAGTCCTGCGAAAAAGCAGGCTGGTAGCCCGCCGATTACAAACGGGTAACCGAAGCAAATCGCTCCCGAGAGCGTCGACTCATAACCCCCAGAGAAGTAGGTGCCTCCGATATAGCTATCCGCAGTGTGGGGTGAGGGTTGCCAAACAAAGGCGTAGGAAGGAATCGCCTCGCGCCAGCCTATCTCGCCCTGCGCTGCGGCAATTACATAGGTTGATGTCACCTCGAGGGGCGTCGCGAATAGACGGTCCACGATCCCCCCCCACAACCTCTCTGCAGGCTCCCCTGTCAAAGACATGTCTCTCCAAAGATCGGGCTGGGTCACAAGGAACGTGGAGATGACCGCGATAGTCACGAGGCCACCGAGCTGGCAGGCTTGACCGAAGAATTCCCTAGTGAATTCCGCTCTCCAAACGATGAGCCCCAGCAGTGTGACCACGATCGGCGACTTCTGCCCGGTCCAAACCAGCGCAACGATCGATAACACCACCAGGAATAATGCCAAAGGTGCTCGAATGACTTTTACTCTCCAGAAGGTAACACTGAGAATGAAGAGAACCGGCGCTGCGACGTCGCGCATGAAGCTCAGCGTCCGAACGGCAAGCTTGGACTCGTTAAGTTTCGCAATGTTCTCTCGTGCCATCACCAAGTCCTGTGAACTTGCACCAGCGACGGTAGACAGGAGGACTGGCGTAGCGCCAGAGAGAACGAGATAACCCATCAGCAGCAGCACAACGATCATCACCTGTCGCAGCGCGCCGCGGGCAACCGATCGCGACAGAGAGGCCGTTGCATAACTCCGTATGGGACTGCTCAGACCTCCTGCCCAAAGGCCGGCAAGAAAGAGGCAGCAGGCCGTAAGCACTTCTCCCGCTACACGACCGCCGCGATCGACGTTACCAAGGGGGCCGCCAACGATGACCCACAGTGCCGGAAAGGCACACTGGATCAAGAGCATGACCGTCACAGTCCAAAGAATTTTTTTAGATGTGAGCATTTGCGTTGCGAACGGCGACGGGGTCGCCCGAATCAGTCTGTCCCTCATGACAATTGTTTCATGGTAGTTGCTCCTCGCGCAAACGGCGGTGCCGCAGCGCGGGCGGCCGGGCACGCCGCCCCAAAGGCCACCTTGCCAAGCGCCTCGTCAGCCTGCCTCAACGTCGTGATGACGTCCTCGGGTCGGGGTCGCTCCGTGTGCAATCTGCGAAAGTGCCTCATATGGCGTGGGCACGCTCGGCGCAGTCCCTGTGAACGAACTGACTCAGGTCGGACTGTCGCGCATGATCTAATTTACATAGGCATTCAAGCACCACCTCATTTATCTCGGCCTTCGTTTAGGTTGGAGTAGCACCATGTTCGAAGCCGCGAGACAGCGACGACAAAGGATGCCATCGACGATTTGCGGGGACTGAGTGCGAAGGTCCCGCAGCCCCGCCAGATGACAGCGAAACGCTACAAACTCGACGCGTTAAGCGCGAGTTGTGTCTCATGAGAGCGGGCTATGGGGTGACGCGCAGAGTAAATTATCACGACGAGATATGAGAGATAGAGAAGACCATTTATCACCGCAAAGAGGCGTAGGATCACTCGCGCATCGCGACCTGGTGCAATGAAGAGAAAGAAGGCCGCCGTAATGAGGAATGCCAGCACCTTCCAAGCTGCTGCAAGCCGATTGTTCCCCGTCGCACAGCATGTCGGACTAAGCGTGGAAGCAACGAACTGTATCGCGATCGCAGGCATCAAGATCGCGAGGTACTCGCCAGCGCCCCGCCAGCTCGGCCCGAAAGCCATTGCGAAGAGATTGGGGCCCCAGCCGAGCATCAGCAGCGTCGGTAACAGCGCGATTCCGAGCAAGGCCGCCAGTACGCGCATCAGATAAGGCACCACGCCATGTCCAGACTTCACGAGCTCGGAGACTCTGTTGAGGTGTACTTGGGAAACGGCGCTAGATAGAAGGGACAAGGGGGCCCATCCAACGCGTACAGCGAGGCCGAAGAGGCCAACAGTGTCAGAGTCACAGAGACGCGAGAGGCAGAAGACGGGCAACGCCAACGCTACTGCGTTCAGGATGGAACTTGAGGCGTTGTAAAGAGGGAAATCTCGATAACGATGGGCAATCTCCCACAAGCCTCCTCGCCTCAAATCGTACCACCGAGAGAGATCGGACCGGGTCAGGGTGACGAGCAGGCCCGTACTAAGAGCGACTGACACAAGATTTGCTGCCAGCAACCCAACTGCTCCCATGTCGGACAATCCCATCAACAAACCGACTGAGGCTGCAGCGATCGCCTGCAGGATGGTAGAGCTTGCAATCCATCCAAATGCTGCGCGTCGATTCGCTAGATGCGCGCAGACCGCTGTTACCGCACCCAACCAGACCACGACTGGAGTTACAGCCAGCCAGCCGCCTAGTTGAGGACATCCGATCCAGTTATTGAACGGGCGCTCAAATACGACTGCCGCACAAATCAGTCCCAATGACAAAGCCCCCGAAATCCAAATACAGAGGGCAGCCAAATCCCGCGCCTGATGCTCCGTTTGCGCAACGACAATTGCAGTCTCATACTTCCCGCAGACAAAGGGCAAACCGGCACTCACGAGAGTGACGAACACCGTCAGCACCGCAAACTCCGAGGGCTCGAAAAGTCGCGTAAGCAGCGGCAGAACGGCAAACGTAAGCACCTGCGCTATACCAGCACCAAACGCGAGGATGGTGATGTTTCGAATCAGCAACTTCTCTTGGAATCCATTAGATCGCCGCTCGGCTCCAAATGCCCCCGGGTATCTAAGTGAAGACGCGGAATCGCGTTAACAATGTCAATCGTCGAGGAAAACTCAAGCCCCACCGCATCAAGGTACCACTTGATATTCGGATACCGCGGCCGATTCTCGTCTTCCACTAGGCGAAGCGCCTCGTCGCGTGTCAGGTCGCCCTCTCGAATCTGATTGCTTCTGAAGGTGTCGTGCTCTGAGAACCCGGCGACCGTGTAGTAGATGTAGTTGTAGAACGCTGCAGTTCCGTCGCCAATGCGCCAGGTCGTGTTGGTGTCCAGCGCCTTCTCCCAGTCGTAATGGGCCAAGGTGTCGTCCACGACCCGCTCATCCCATCGCCAATAGTCAAAGATGTGAAAGTAATCGTCCTTCGCGGTAAAGCTTCGGTAGTACTCGCCGGAGATGGTGTCCCACATGGATCGATTGAAGTAGCCCGGGCTCTGGAGCATGGCTTGCAGCCGGAGCCACTGATACCGAAGCTGCTTCATAGCGCCGTGGGTGTAGACGCGCTTCTCCTCGAAGTTCGGGGGGATCCCAAGGAACCCTGCCTTGAAGTGCGTCACTTCAAGCGGATTCACGCCCCACAGATTGAGCTTGACCCCCGTCTGCTTCTTGACCGTTTCAACATACCTGAAGAAGTGCTTGTCACCAGCCGTGAGGATGCTCACCATGCCCAAGTCCGGCGACCGCAGCCACGCCTTCAGGTTCATCCGAATGTACTCCCGCTTCCTGGCGATGTCCTCCGCGACGATAATGTTCTCGACGCCCAACTTCCCGCAAATCCTGCTGATGTTGCGGCGACCTAGATCCGTCACCATGCCCCAGTCATAGGTATAGGTCACCGGTCGCATCTTCAGTTCGTTCACGATCAGGTGCAGCCCGTAACAGCTGTCCCGACCGCCAGAGAACGGCACGATGCATTCCGTGCCGCTGGGCCGGCGATACGACTCGACGAGGCGAAAAAATTCCTCCTTGGGTCGCGGGATGTTCCGAGGTCGGTAATGCCGACAGTAGTTGCACACGCCGCTCTCGTCGAACGAGATGAACGGCATGGTGTGCGGCAGGATGCACTTGGTGCATCGACGCAACTCATACTTCGGGTGCACCAGCATCCGCTCCTCAGCCGATGTGGAGGAGCCAAGCGCAGGGATCAGGTCCATGCGTCGCTCGCTGATGTCCGTCACCGCAAGTTCGCTGTCCACCTTGGGAATCTCCACAACCACCCCTTCACGAACTTGACGGATCTCCGCACAGTCGCACTGACGAAGCGAATGCTCCTCCGAGGCAAACAGCGTGGAGCCGGCCTTCGTGCCGATGTAAAGACTCCCGTTGTTGGAAAAAAGACAGAGCTTTCCGTGATCAGGAATTGCGAGCGCGCACGCCACGACTCCACGGCACAACGCCAGGACGCGCGCAGGGATTCCATGAACGTCTCCGCCGTCGGCAAGGTGTCGGGATGCGATCGCTGCGATCACCTCCGTGTCGATCTGCTGGCGCGGGCGCGCTCCAATGTCGCCCCAAATTTCCGCATGGTTCACGACGATGCCATTGTGGAACACACACACACCGTCCCGGACCACCGGCTGGTTGTCAGCAAGGCCGTTGGTGATCAGGCGGCTATGACCAAGTACAGCCCTGCTTTCGGTCCACTCGGAAGTGCGCAAGAGGCGGGTGATCGAATGATCAGCTCGATAGACCCGCCCGAAACCGGCCCGAAGGCAGAGAAGGCCGCTCGAGTCGCGCCCGCGCTGCTGGGCGTGCACGGCTAGCGCCTTGAACTCCTTGGTAGGCAGCTTGCCTGAAGAGATAATCCCAAAGATCCCGCACATGGACTACGTCGCCCCGTTCGAATGAGGTGTGACTGGTTTGCGTTCGGACAGGAGCGTATTATAAGCACCTTTCAGTCTCGCCGCCTGTGCGCCCCAAGACAGTTCGGCGAGTTCGCCTTTGGGGGGCTGAATCCCCTCACGCTCGACCTTGCGTACCGCTGCCTCAATGCTGTCAGCGTCACTGTCGCAGCAGATTCCAAGGCCGTACTCCCCGACGACCCTTGAAATCTCAGGAAGCCGTGATGCAAGAACCGGAACGCCAGCGAACGCGTACTCAAACAACTTGTTAGGCAAGCACAGCCGATCGCTCAACGACACGTCTTCGATGAGACAGAGCCCGCAATCTGCCTCACTGATGAGCGGCACCAACCTCTCATGTGATACCGCGGGGTGTAAGTGGATGTTGGCGTGTCGACATGCCCAATCGGACACGCCGACTTGATCGCCGTAGCCCATGAAAATCACATGGGACTTGATCCCGGATCTGCTGAATACCTCCAGCAGCCGCTCAATGCCGCGTCCTGGTACCAGAAGGCCGACGTAGATGAAGACAACCGTGCGAGCTTCAAGACCGTACAGCCGATGAAAGTAGCGCTGCCCAGCGGTCGACATCATCGGACGATTGACTCCATCCGACAAGTGTTGCGAGACGATTGGTGAGTTGAGTACCACAATGGAACGCCGCATACCGAAGCGCTGCTTGTACCAGTCGACAATCGCGGGGCTCACCGAGATGAACAACGCGATTCGAGTCCAGCACAAACGCTCAAGAAGTTCCGTTCCCCACGAGAGCAACTTGGATTGCCCTGACTTATGACACTCCAGTTCGTGCGCATCGTAAACCAGTGCGCTGCCGACGACCACACTGACTATCGCCCCGAGCGGCAGTACCAAAGTGTCATGACAGTGTACCACTGACGGACGGTGTCGAATCGCGATCGGCAGGACCCTGAACACCAGTTCGACGAGGTTGAGCAGATGTCTGATGGACCGCGGCATACGCCGGAATCGCTTTGAGCGAAGTCGTACGGTTTGAATCTGAAAGTCCGAGACACTAGCTCCCTCTGAACCGTCTTCGTCGAGCTCAACGCCAATTGCGGACACCGTTGTGTCGGGCAGCTCTTGCAACGCCTCGATCTGGCGGAGAATTCGAGCATCACAACGAATGTCCGTGTGCGAGAGATGAAGGAGGCGTGGAGTCCCTATCACCAGAACATCCCTTCCACAGCGGGCATTGGCGGGCGCGCTAACCGCGCTATACACCTAGCCATAACATTACACTTCCAATTGTAACCGAGGGTAGAGTTGAATCGCATGGAACACGTCGTTTTCGCCTTAAAACCACACTACTTATTCTAGCAGGAAGATACTGGACAGAATGAACGCCGCAGCTGGCAGCAGCCAAACAGAGCCGATTCGTGGAGTTTCGCTTGGTGCAGCCGCGCTCCTGCTACTGCTCCTTGCCGCATATGAACGTTCCGCTTCCGGGACGCCTCGACCGTCCCGCGCGCCGCCCGGTACTGCTGCGATGATCGAAAGTTCCGGAGTTTCGGCAGTCGTTCTCCATGAGGACGAGTTCTGGCGACTCACGCGCCTTGCCGGAACCGGATATCTCGACGTCTACCATCGACACCGAGAGGATGCGCCCTGGAAGTGCGTGGATCTGGCCCTCGACTGGCGTCGAAACACGTATCCTGGGGCAGTTCTTGCAACAGCAGAACACCTGGTTGTTGTGGGATATGACGTGGTCGCAAATGTTCCATCAGGTCGACGTCTTGAAAGCGTGCGTAATGGCGTCGATGTGGATGAGATTCATCCTGATACGAAAGGACATCCGCTCCGACTCGCGGAGGGGTTACCCATCGGAGGAATCGATACCAACTTTGTCATCGCCGCAGCCGGCAATGCCTTCCTCGTCGCCGGCGAAAACCGCATCATGAGAATCTCGCGTGGCCAGCCAGCTCTGGAGTGGGACACCTCAGCGATTCGAGACTATGAGATCGTTGAGATTGAATTCAACGTGAACGCAGCTGCGGCGATCGTTCGCCGCCGTCACGACGATCGAAGGGATGGAAGCTTGACTGAGACGTTTGCGGGCTACCACCTTGCTTCAATCGATCCACGTGGTTCAGCGCTCGCTGCCATCGGAGATGAAGGCGTGCCATGGCAGGTGCAATGGACTCCCGATGGACCCAAATTTCAACTGGCGCGAAAGCCCGCAGAACTCGCAGCCGTTTTTCTCCACGACCTCAACCGAATGCGACATGGTGGCATCATGGACTTGGGAGGCAACAATCTTGAAGGGCGAGTAGCTTGGTCACAGGCTTACTACCTGAATGGGGTACTGACCATGTTGTCCGGACCGCTTATCAAGCACATCCCGGAAGCCGAACCCGTGCTCCGGAAGCGGATTGCAATTGAGACACAACTGCTGGCACGACTCGTCGTCTCCGACTGGCCCGGACTGATGTGCCAGCGTTACTCCGTGGGCCGCGAACCCCTCTGCTTTGCGCTCCATGTTGGCCGGACACTCGAGTTGCTGCTTCGAGCTGAAAAGGTGCTTGGATCAAACGAGATCTTTTCAGCTGCCATCGGCAAACTAAAAGACTCCCTTGCCGAGCCCTCGGCGTGCGTTGAGGTACCCGGAAGTGACTCAGAGCGAGGACAAACCTTCCAGACCCTGGCCTATCAAAGGAGATTTCCTTTCTGGGCCGATGGTTGCAATGTTCCCTTCAACTATCTGAGTGGCATCGTCTGTGGCCTGCTTGGAGGAACACCGAGCGATGAGGCGATCAAGCGCAGTGAAAGTCTCATGCAACCTCTGCTGCAACTTGAATTGAGTGATCAAACCAAGTTCACATGGCGATACTGGTGGGGCCGCGGAGACACGGGATGGAGTCGCGACGATACTGTTTCTGTCAACACACCAAGTTGGGGCGGCAACAAGCGTGGGATAGCTGACATCTCGTATCGCAGCATGGACGCCATGGCAGTCCTCGCGCTGGCGCGCTGCCGACCTGGCTCGGTCTCGCCAGCCACCGTCTCGCAGTTGCGAAACTTGACCTACAACGGCTGGCTTTGGCCGCATGTCAATCAGGAACTGGAACTCACGAACAGCCCTGTCGCCTTATCGCGGAATGCCGCGATGCGCTCTTCGCGATCATCTACGGCAGCCGGACTTCAGTCTCAGCCATGGGCACTTGCCAACTTAGCGAGACAGTCGCAGCCGTGATTACACGCAGAGGTGCACTTGACCCGCGGCCTCAGACACTCAGGCAAGAACCGTGCTTTCCTAATCCCCAAGCTTGAACCTCGCATCTGAAACAAGTCCACAGAACTCGCCACTCACGCCATCGCCCCACCTGATACGCACCGCCTTCTTGATGTTCTCGAAACTCCCCTTGGCAACCGCGACCACATTCCCATCTTGAAGCACCTCGGCTCGATCACGCCAAATGCGAAACACCAAGGTTACTTGCTGCCCCCAGCGAAATTGCCAATCTAGCTGATTTGCGACTTTGAATCGAGTCACACTCCCATACTCACCCGCCACACCGCCAGCGGCGTCGGCCCCATCACTTGATCCAGTTTTGTTCATCGTCGAGACGAACAGTTCGCCCTGAAAGCCCACGATCGAGTTGATCCGCTGCCCCCACTGATTACGCTCCAAACCAGTGGATCTAGCACTTGACTCGAAGGGGCTCGAAACCGCTTCGACGACTGGAGCGCTAAACACACGCCCAAGACCTGTCCATGAAACCCCGTCAAATCCGAACAACTGCCCCCAGGGCCAAACTCCAGCTACTAATCGCCCTCTGAAAAATCCAAAGCATTGAAGTTCCCAACTCCAAGCGGCATCAAGTGGCAATCTCTCTGAACACTGCTGGACAGTAAGTCCATCCGTCGAGAAGCACTGTCCCGTCGGGTACTGGCCAACAAGGAGCGATCCGCGGTAGCGGACCATTCCATACCCCTGCCAACTCTCAGGACCGCTGAATTCAAAAATGGCCTTCAACCCAGAGGCGTCGAGTGTGTAGATGCGTTTCGTGGAGTTGGTCGAAAAGACAATTCGATCACCGATTCGGCCGAAACACAAGGGATAATCGATATCAAGGTCTTCTGATGCGAACGGAAGGCCTGCGTCCACTTCTGGATCGCCTGGAGCCCAGTGATACGCAGAAACACGACTCGAGACCCCGCTATCCGTGTCCCCATAGCGATAGGCGACAAGAGTTCCGCTTGAGTAGTAATAGAAGTACTTCTGCGCCAACTCAGGCTCTGGACGGAATACCCAAGAGCCCCCCCACTCAACGCCTAAATCTGATGCAACAAGAACTTTTCCTTGCACACTGACGGCGAATTGTAGTCCATTGCGAACCAGTTCGGGACGGTTGTTAACTGGTCGCCATCCAGTCTTGTCAAGAACCACCAGTCCACTTCCCAGTTTGGGCCGCGTCACCGCATACAGAGAATCTTCGAGCGTGAACAGCGTGGACGCCGGAACATCGGCGAACGGTCGGGGCAATCGCTGCAGGGGGAGAACCGCAATCGAGTCAGGTTCAACGTAGAACTGCGCTCGGCGACCATCGCTGCGACCAAACAACGAGCTCGACTCAGGAGCAAATGCGCCGGCGATCGGTCGCCCACTGACGTCAATCACCTCGAACAAAGAGCCCAGTGGTTGGGCGACATCTTTCGGCAAGGCAACGGTCATTTCTACCTCACAAATCGGCCTTTCTGATGGCGCAAAGGCTGGAAGCATCGACACCAACAGTGGCAACGTCACCCAGTGCAGCCGTGCTTGCGAGGCCGAAAGAAGTCGTTTCATACGGGATCGTGATTGAACGCGAGACTTCATCGAAGTCCCTTCAAGACCGATAGGTACTCCGAGCCAAGGGTCTGATAGTTGCGATTCGCGATAACCCATTGGCGGGCACGATACCCAAGCCGCTCACACGCCTCAGGCCCCATTGCTTCGAAGCGCAACAATTCACCGCGCAACGCGCTAACGTCTCCCGCTGGAACGACCGAACCACACTCTGCTTCATTGATCATCGTCAAATGACCTGTGAATGATCCCAGTATGGGCTTGCAGGCCAGCATGTAGTCAATGACTTTGTTCAGCGACTGACCGAACCGCCAAACAGAAGAGGCCTGCGCTGCGAAGTAGAGGAGGTCGCAACGATCAAGAAACGACGATACCTCTCGACGACTCACCGGTTCCAGAAAGGTCACATTCGACAGGTGTCCGAAGCGAGACTTGTACTGCTCTCTTAGGTCGCCCTCGCCCAAAAGAACAAAGTGGATTGTGTCATGCTCGACGAGTCCTTCTGCACATAGGAGTAGGGTCTCGAGCGCGTTTGAAACTCCCATTGAGCCCGCGTAGCCCACTACGAACTTTCCCCCGGGGACACTGAACCAAAGTCGGTTTGAATTGCTCGTTTTCGCGACCTTGTCATTGCCGCTCTCGCTGAACCCAATTGGGATACAGCGCACTGGCGGTGCAATCGAAACAACCGAACGTACATGCTCGACGAGATTGGGCATGGTTCCAACGACGGCATCCGAGTATCGGTAGCCAAGGCGCTCTATACATGCCAAGACCACGATCAACGGATTCCACTTGCTGAATCCCCCTTCCTCCACCAACGTCAGTGGCCAGATATCACGGATTTCAAACACCAGCTTGCATCGATATCGAATACGAAGCAGCAGTCCACTAATAATTGTGAGCAGAGACAGACTTGATGCAATGATCACATCTGGCTTACGCAATTTGACCTTGGGCATGATAAGCAAACGGAACTCAAAGTCGATCCAACTGAGAACTCTACGGATTGACCGCTGCCTCGCATACTTCAGGGTTCGGATGCGAATGAGTCGCAAACCACTCGGGCTCACCGTTTCTGAATAGCGGCGCCTGCCAAGTCCTTCACTGCCGAAAAAGTGATGACCAGCATCCGATGACAGCACAGTCACTTTGAGACCACGTCGCACCAATTCGTCCATGAGGTGGTAGCCCCGAGAACCAGGATCAGTTGCAGTTGGTTCGGAGAGGTACTTGGAGATGTACCAGACACTGTCCAAGTGCTTGTTGCTTGATGACTGCATCGATGTCAATCAGGGTGGATGCCGGTGTCCTTGCAGTTGGCACCTTCACCTTCGGCATGCCCTGACTAGAAAATCCGATCCTATCACAAATCTACGGGGTCTTGGTTAAGGAGACTACGATTGATCAGCTTGCACCCGATAACTCGACCTTGATTGGTCGACTGAAGTACTTGCGATGACCTCGACGCCAATCCTAATCCGCCAAACCCGCATCGGCCTCCACGGCAGGCCCTTCACGCTCTACAAGTTCCAGACGATGCGCGATCCTCGACGAGGCGAGGGTGCGCGCGCGACCGATGCCATCCGCATGACGCGCCTCGGGCGCTTCCTGCGCGCGACGAGCCTGGACGAGCTGCCCACCCTCTGCAACGTACTCAAGGGCGACATGCGCCTGGTCGACCCACGCCCCCTGCTGCCCGAATTCCTCGCAGCTCGAGTGGCATCAAATCGGGGTGAAGACCACCGGGGATCTGCCAGTTTCGAAAGAGCGCCTCATGTTCAAGATCGGTGATTCCACTGTTTCGCGGCCTCACGAGGCTGCCTGCTGCGTTTTGATAACCATTACACAATTCACATAAGACCATCGAATCCCAAGCTGCCGTCAATGATTTGTGGCACGCAACACCCCTCGGTAAGCCCGCTTGCTGAGCAGTAGCACTTAGCAATGTTTCCCATGAGGCCAACGGAGATCGCCCCCAACCGGCGCCAATGATCTCTCGGTGAACCCCAGACCCCACGAACACCACAAGCGTCGCGAGCTTTCGCTTATCTTGAGATCTCCCCCGAGGATATCATCCCAACCTTGTCACTCCTGTTCCGCCAAACCCGCATTGGCCTGGACGGCAAGCCCTTCACGCTCTACAAGTTGAAGACGATGCGCGATCCACGGCCTGGCGAGGACCCCCTCGCGACCGATGCGGTCCGGATCACGCGCTTCGGCCGCTTCCTAAGAGCCACGAGCCTGGACGAGTTGCCCACGCTCTGGAACGTGCTGAGGGGCGACATCGCACTGGTCGGCCCTCGCCCACTGCTGCCGGAGTACCTGCCGCTCTACACGCCCGAGCAGATGCGGCGCCACGAGGTGAAGCCCGGCATCACGGGCTGGGCCCAGGTGAATGGCCGAAACGCCATTAGCTGGGAAGAGCGGTTTCGGCTGGATGTGTGGTACGTCGACAATCGGACCGCTTGGCTCGACCTCAAGATCCTGTGGCTGACACTTTGGAAGGTGCTGCGCCGAGAGGGAATATCGGCGGAGGGCCACGCAACCATGCCTCCATTTCGTGGATCCGACGATCGGGGTGACGTCCAGTAGCGCATTAGAATGCCATCCATTGATTTCCGAACCGTTGATCATCGTTGGTGCAGGAGGGCACGGCCGGGAGACGGCGCTCGCGTACCTGGAAGGTGCACGATCCGATTCCTTCCTCGGCTTTCTCGACGACCAAGTTCGCGGAACGACGCTGGAGGGCTGGCCGGTCCTCGGAGCGATCGATGCTGCGCCACTCCACGCCAATGCCCACTTCCACGTCGCAGTGAACGACCCACGAGCACGGCGCATGATCGTAGAACGGCTCGCTGCCCTCGGGGTCTCACGCTGGGCCACGATCGTGCACCCGAATGTTCGCTTGCATCGATCCGTGCAGCTCGGAGAGGGTTGTTCGGTGCTCGGTGGATGCCAGGTCACCACCAACATCAGGATCGGAAAACACTGCATCATCAATCGTGGGGCACACTTGAGCCATGACTGCACCGTGGGCGATTACTGTTCGCTCAATCCGGGCGCGTGCGTCGCTGGCAACGTGTCCATCGCGGCAGGATGCCAACTCGGCAGTGGTTGCCTGGTCCGCCAAGGCCTTCGAATTGCGGCCGGAGCGACGATCGGGATGGGGGCCGTGGTGGTGAAGGACGTTCCGGAACATGCGGTGTTGGTCGGAAATCCTGCGAGCCTCCTGCGAATGGGAATGCCATGGTGAATCACGTGACCATCGCCCCATGGCCGGTCTTCGACGCAGACGAACTCCGTGCCGTCGAGGATGTCCTCCGCTCCGGCCGAGTGAACTACTGGACCGGGACGGCGTGCCGAGACTTCGAGGCTGCGTGGTCGCGTGCGCATGCGGGGGTGCGATCTCTCAGCATGGCGAATGGCTCGCTCACCATGGACGCCGCGCTGCGCGCCTTGGAAATCGGCCCCGACGACGAAGTGATTGTCTCGCCGCGGAGTTACGTGGCGAGCGCGATGTGCGTGATCCTTGCGGGGGCAACGCCGGTCTTCGCCGACGTCGATCCGGACAGCGGCTGCATCACGCCGGCAAGCGCCGAGGCTGTTCGCAGCTCGCGCACCCGCGCCGTGATTCCGGTGCACATCGGCGGATGGCCGTGCGACATGCATGGGTTCATGGACTGGTCACGCACGCACGGAATTCACGTGATCGAGGATTGCGCACAGTCGCATGGTGGCCATGTTGATGGCAGGCCGCTTGGCACCTTCGGGACCTTCGCCAGCTGGAGCTTCTGCCAGGACAAGATCATGACCACCGGCGGCGAGGGCGGCATGCTGTCCACCGCCGATGACGCACTCTTCAAGCGCTGCTGGGCATTTGCGCAGCACGGGAAGGATCATGATGAAGCAACATCCGCGTACTCGGCCAGCGTCCCCGGTAGCTTTCGATGGGTGGTGCGGCACGAGGGCACGAACCTCCGCATGACCGAGATGCAGGCTGCGATCGGGCTTCGGCAGTTGGAGAAGCTCCCCACATGGTCTGCCGCGCGACGACGGAACAGCCTGATCATGCAGGAAGCGCTGCGTGGACTTCCCGGCTTGCGGGTGCCGACAACGCCCGAAGGGCACGCCCATTACCGATGCGTGGCATTCACCGAAGGGGCTGATGCCCCGATGGTGCGCAATGCGATGCTCACGGCGCTGCACCGCGAGGGGGTTCCCGCCATGCACGGGTCGTGCTCGGAGATCTACCTGGAGCGAACCTTCCAGGACCGCGGACTGACGCCGTCCGCAATCATGCGCACCCCGCTCGATTCGGACGGGCGGCTGCCCCATGCACGGCGGCTGGGCGAGACCTCGCTGACCTTCCTGGTGCATCACACGATCGAGCCGGAAGCCATGCGCAGCTACGCAGCAAGGGTCCGAACGACACTCGAGGCATGTTGCCGCGCGGGCGCGGTTGCTGATTGAATTTCGCGGCGGCGGATGCCGGCGGGATCACGTGCGCGCAGCAGGCGACCGGGGTCCGGGGACGTCAGCCACCAGGCTCCTGACCGTGGACGCGTCATGCTGGCTCGCTGCCGCTTCCAAGCGCTGCACCCGGGCCTCGAGCGATTCCCACGCCTCGAACCCCTCCACGGCCACCATCACCGCGGCGTGCGCCGTCGGCCGCAGATCCGCCCCGATCACCAGCTCCTCGAACATCTTCTCCCCGGGCCGCATGCCGGTGAACACCACCTCGATCTCGCCGGCCGGGTTCGATGCATCACGCACCGTCCGCCCGGCCAGCCGAATCATGTTCCGCGCCAGGTCCGCGATCCTCACCGGTTCGCCCATGTCAAGGACGAAGACCTCACCGCCCTGCCCCATGGCACCGGCCTGCAGGATCAGCTGCACGGCCTCGGGGATGCTCATGAAGTAACGGGTGACGTCGGGATGGGTGACCGTCACCGGCCCACCGCGCTCGATCTGCTGGCGGAAGATGGGCACGACGCTGCCGCTTGAGCCGAGCACGTTGCCGAAGCGGACCATCGTGAACTTGATCCCGTGCTTGGCACCGAACTCGGCCTGCAGCGCCTGCAGCACCATCTCGGCCATCCGCTTGGACGCCCCCATGACGCTCGTGGGACGGACGGCCTTGTCGGTGCTGACGAACACGAAGTTGCGCACGCCGTGCCGCATGGCGGCCTCGGCCACCCGCAGCGTGCCGAGGACGTTCACCTCGGCGCCCTCGGGTTCGTTGTCCTCGACGAGCGGCACGTGCTTGTACGCCGCCGCGTGATAGATGGTGTCTGGCTTGTGCGCGGTCAGGATCTGGTCGATGCGGACCGCATCGGTCACCGTCGCGAGGTAGCGGTGGATCGCAGGGCGCATGGAACCGGGCGCAGCGGCGCGCGGCGCACGGCTGAGTTCCGAATCGATCTGGAAGAGGTTGAACTCCCCGTTGTCCACCAGCACCAGCGCCTTCGGATCGAGCGCCAGCACCTGCCGGCAGAGCTCGCTGCCGATGGAGCCGCCGGCACCGGTGACCAGCACGGTCTTCCCGGTCACGTTCGCTGCCAGGAGCGAGGGATCGGGCTCCACCGGGATGCGCCCGAGGAGATCCTCAATGCTCAGCGGCTTCAGCGCATCGACGTTGACGCGGCCGTCCTTGATTTCCGCCATGGTCGGGACGGAGAGGACCTGCACGCCGCGGGACGTGGCGTACTCCAGCAAGTTCCGGCAGGCCACACGGCTCTTTGGGCCGAGCGCTACCAGCAGCGAGTCGAACCTCGACTGCGCAAGGACCTGGTCGAACATCCTGGTGGAGTGCACCCGCACGCCGCGCAGGGAGCTGCCTGCCAGCGCGGGGGAGTCATCGAAGAATGCGACGATCAGCGA
Organism: Flavobacteriales bacterium; assembly: GCA_044369395.1. Classification (GTDB taxonomy): domain Bacteria; phylum Bacteroidota; class Bacteroidia; order M30B66; family M30B66; genus CALQRR01. Next base: position 20,873 of record JBIPLZ010000432.1, read on the forward strand.
TGCGGGATCGTGGGCCATGGCCGATGCCAGCCCTGCGCCGACGTCACTTGCGCCGAAGATCGCCACGCGATGCTGGATGCGGTGCTGCAGCTGGAAGAAGCGACGGACCATCAGGCGCGCTCCGCCGGCGGCACCGAAGAGCAGGATCCCCGCGATGACCGGCCCGGTCCGGGGAATCCCGTCGCCGCGCACGGGCGCCAGCAGGATGAGCACCTCCAGGAGGACCGTGGTGGCGGTGCATGCCTGCAGCAGCAGCCACACGTACCTCGGCCCGATGTAGCGCGTGATCTCACGGTAGAGGCCGCAGAACCAGAAGACCAGCGGCACCACGATCGCGGGCACCAGCAGGTACCACCAGTGCACGGCCGAAGGCAACGAGAAATCGCCGAGGCGCAGCACGAAACCGGCCCACAGGGCCACGGCCGCGCACGCAGCGTCCCAGCCGACCATCATCCACTGCTTGCCCCGGCGGGACAGGCGACCGCTGGAATGCAGGAGTCGATCGATTGGACTGGTGTGTTGCGTGCTCACCGGCGACCGCAGTGTAACAGGGCAACGCTGGCATCCGCTAACCTTTGACCATCTCCCGCATACCCGTGACCACCTCGTACATCGCGTCATTCTCCCCTCACGCCGAATCACGGGGCACCTGAACCATGGCATCCGTCGTCTTCTATTTCGAGCTCCACCAGCCTTTCCGGCTGCGCCGCTACTCGGTGTTCGATACCGACCCGTTCTACTTCGACAACGAGGCCAACGCCGGCATCCTGCGCAAGGTGGCCGACAAGTGCTATCGGCCGACCACGGAAAAATTGCTTGATCTGGTGCGTCGCCACCAGGGCCGCTTCCGCGTCAGCTTCGCGGTGAGCGGCACCGCGCTGAGGCAGCTCGAGGAATGGGCCCCGGACGTGCTCGACACGCTCAAGCGCCTGGTGGACACCGGCGCCTGCGAGTTGCTCGACGAGACCAG